>DASVTG010000534.1:0-9578 GCA_036387695.1 Hymenobacter sp.
CGTGCGCGGCCACGTCCACGTTGCTTTGGATGAAGCCGGCGGACATGAGCTGCTGAACGGCGTGCTGCGCTTCCGAAGCGCTGTTGAACAAGCCTATTACGGTTTGGGCCATGGTATTGGAAATGAAAATGTGGAAAGGAAAGAAAAAAGAAAGGTTGTGAAAAAACGTGAATCAGGGCGCCGTGGTGGGCGGCGGGGGCGTTTCGATGCGCTCGTAGCTCACGTGCTCGCGCCGCAGGGTCACTTCCTGCGGGTTGTTGAGCGTGAGGGTGCGCTTGCGGACGTGCAACTCTTCTACCAGCACCAGGCGGGTGGTCACCACCACTTCTTCGCGCAGCACCGGAATAATCATCACGTCGCCTTCGTGGCGCACCTCGGGGGGCGTTTCCACCACTTGGTTGATGGGCACCCGCTCCACGTGTACGTGCTCTTCTTGCGTGGGCACGTCCACGGTCTGGGTTTCGTGCTGCACGGTTTTGCGAATGACCACGCGGCCGGTTTCCACCACCTGCTTTTCAATGCGCACCGATTCTTCTATCACCGGGATGACGGTGGTTGCGACGGGTGGCGTGGGCGGCGTAAGCGAAGGGTCAGTGGGCTGCATGCGTCGAATTACGGCGCATGCAGTAGGGGGTTTCGCAGCCAGACTAACTCGTCCTATGGAATGGCATCCGCACCAGTGCGGCTTTGCGCCCTAACTGCAAACCAGGCCAAAGCGCGTCAAGGAGCGGCCATCTGCAAGTAATAATTGTAAATCAGTTAAATGCGCTTAGCACGCCCGGGCTAATTTTACGGGGCTTGGCCAGGCGCCACGCATTGCTAGCGCCGACCTTATGGAGTTTAAAAGAATTTTGGTATTGTGAACATCAGCCGGTTAGGAGGGCCCTCGAACATCCTTAGCCGGCTTGGCAAACCAATCGGCTGGCTTCAGCCTCGTCCCAATCAAAAACGGTTGCGTGAGTCCCGGAGCGGGGTACCTTTGAGGGTGAGTTGAGTAGGGTTCAAATCTTTCTTGTACCGGTACAAAATTTGGTTCCACTCCACAACCTATATGAACTCCAGCAAATACCTGGGCCTGATTCCTTCTTACGAGCACCAACGCTTGGCGGCTCTGCAGGCCTACCAAGTATTGGGCACCCCCGGCCAGGAGCTTTTCAACGACTTCGTGGGCGTGGTGGCGAAACTCTTCGACACGCCCATTGCCTTGGTGAGCCTGGTGCGCGCCGACGACGTGGTGTTCATCGGCAACGAAGGCTTGCCCGACGCCCTGGTTGTAAACCGCGAAGACAGCATGTGTTCCGTCGCCATCCTCAACGACGGCCTGACGGAATTCAACGACGTGGCCGCCGACCCCTGCGAACTTGTTAACCCCTTCGTGGCCCAGCAAATGAAACTGGGCTTTTATGCCGGACAGGCCCTGCGCACCCCGTCTGGCCAAGCCGTGGGCAGCCTCTGCGTCATCGACCGGCGCCCCCGGCAGCTTTCCCCGCAGGAGGGCCAATTGCTTCAGGAACTGGCCCTCGTGGCCCAGGAACTGCTCCGCCTGCGGGTCGCGCAGGCCACTGACACCGCTTTGCTGCCCGCGCTGCGCACCCGCCTCGACGGCCCCGTGCTGCAGTCGCTCACCCGGCTCACCACCCTGGCCGAGCTGCGCGAATGGGAGCCTTCTGCCGACACCGAAGAAGCCCAGCGCTACAACGAGTCGCGCCTCGACGAAGCCCGCTACCTCGCCCAAACGCTGTACCGCGAGCTGCAGGCGGCGCTGGGGTAAGGGCCGCCCTATGATGCGTGCTCATTCGCCCAGCAGCGTGAGCAGCAGCTCGCGGCGGCCCCCGTGGTCACGGTGCTCGCCCAGGTAGATGCCCTGCCAGGTGCCCAAGGCCAGGCGGCCATTCGTGACCGGAATGCTGACGCTGCTGCCCAGCATGGCAGCTTTTAAGTGGGCCGGCATGTCGTCGGAGCCTTCGGAGTTGTGGCGGAAGTAGGGCACATTTTCAGGGGCCGCGCGGTTGAAGAATTGCTCGAAATCGTGGCGCACCGTGGGGTCGGCGTTCTCGTTGAGGCACAGGCTGGCCGAGGTATGCTGAATGAACACGTGGAGCAGGCCCGCCCGCACTTGTGGCAGCTCGGGCAACTCGCTTAGTACTAGGTGGGTGATGAGGTGAAAGCCCCGGCGCATGGCTGGTAGCCGCAGCTGTTTCTGGTATATCATGGGCAAGAAGGCAGAAATACGGTAGGCATACGCGTCCCCGCCCGGTAAGTCAATGCCGGGGCTGAACCAGCTCTTGGAAACCCTGCGACTTGTTTTTGGCATTGGCGGGCAAACAGTGCGTGCTGCGCGCCAAAGGCTCGGGGTAAGTGGGCTGCGCGTCGCGGACGCACGCCAGCAAGTGCCCGCGAAGCAGCGCGGCGGAAACGACCTTTTTACGCCGTATTTTTGTTGATTCCTTACGCCGAAACCCTCCGGCGCAGCCCTTAAATCAGCGAGAATTCCGTGATAGTTTGCATTGCCGAAAAGCCCAGCGTGGCCCGTGAAATTGCCACCGTGCTGGGCGCCACCCGCCGCATGGACGGCTACATGGAAGGCAACGGCTACCAAGTCACGTGGACCTTCGGCCACTTCTGCCAGCTTAAGGAGCCCGACGACTACCAGCCCGAGTGGAAGCGCTGGAGCCTGCACAACCTGCCCATGATTCCCGACACGTTCGGCATCAAGCTCATGCGGCGCGACGAGGGCGTGGTGAAGCAGTTCCACACCATCAAAAAGCTGGTGGACGAGGCCACGGAAGTCATCAACTGCGGCGACGCCGGGCAGGAAGGGGAGGTCATTCAGCGCTGGGTGCTGATGGAGGCCAAGTGCCGCAAGCCCGTGAAGCGCCTCTGGATTTCGTCGCTTACGGAAGAGGCCATCCGCCAGGGCTTCCAGAACCTGCGCGAGGCCAAAGAATTCGACTCATTATACCAAGCCGGCAAGAGCCGCGCCGTGGGCGACTGGCTGCTGGGCCTGAACGCCACGCGTCTCTTTACCCTCAAATACACTACTTACCAGGACAAGCAGCTGCTGAGCATCGGGCGGGTGCAAACGCCCACGCTGGCTTTGCTGGTAGAGCGCTGGCACGAAATCCAGAACTTCCGGCCCGAGCCGTATTGGGTGCTGCGGACGGAATACCGCGGCACCATGTTCAGCCACATGGCCGCGCCGGACAAGGCCAAAGACGCCGACGCCGCGCCCGATACCAAGAGCCGCCTGCGCGCCCTGGGCTACTTCGTGACCGAAGAAGAAGCCCGCGAAGCCCTGGAGGCCGTGCGCCCCGCCCCGCTGCGCGTGACCGATGTGGAGATTAAGAAAGGCCGCGAGTCGCCACCGCGCTTGTTCGACTTGACTTCGCTGCAGGTGCAGTGCAACAACCAGTTGGGTTTGTCGGCGGAAGACACGCTGAAAATTGTGCAGGGCCTGTACGAGAAAAAAGCCGTGAGCTACCCGCGCGTCGACACCACGTTTCTGCCCGACGACCAGTACGCTAAAATCCCCGGCATTCTGCGCGGCATTGGGTACGATGCGCTCACCAAGCCGCTGCTGGCCGGCAAAATTCCGAAGACGCCCAAGGTTTTCAACAACAACAAGGTTACCGACCACCACGCCATCATCCCGACTGGTGCGGCGGGCCCCGGCGGGGGCATGGAAACCAGCGTGTACGACATCATCGCGCGCCGCTTCATCGCCGCGTTCTACCCCGATTGCGAGGTGAGCAATACCACCGTGCTGGCCGAAGCCGCCGAGCGCCCCTTCCGCGTGCGCGGCCGCCAGATTCTGAACCCCGGCTGGCGCGTGGTGTATGGCGACCCCACCCAGCAGGCCGCTCCCAAGCCGGCCCAAGCACCAGGCACCAACAACCAAGCACCAGACGAAGACGACGCCGTTTCCACGGTGCTGCCCAGCTTCGTGAAGGGCGAAAGCGGCCCCCACGAACCGCGGCTGGACAGCAAGATGACCCAGCCGCCCAAGGACTACACCGAAGCCACGCTGCTGCGCGGCATGGAAACCGCGGGCCGCAACATCGACGACGAGGAGCTGCGCCAGGCCATGAAGGAAAACGGCATCGGCCGCCCCAGCACCCGCGCCGCCATCATCGAAACGCTGTTCAAGCGCAACTACATCAAGCGCGAGAAAAAGCGCATTGTGCCCACGCCAACGGGGGTGGAGTTGATAGGCTTGATTCGCAACCCCACGCTGAAATCGGCGGAGCTCACGGGCCAGTGGGAGCACAAGCTTCGCCAGATTGAGCGGGGCGAGCTGTCGTCGGAAAACTTCCTGGGCGAGCTAACGGGCCTGGTGAAGGAGATGGTGCAGGAAGTGAAGCAGGACGGCCGCGGCCGCATGGTGACTTCCGGCAGCGCCGAACTGGCCATGAACCAGACCCAAACCAGTGGGGCATCGGGCGGTAGCAAGCTGCCGGCCGGCATGACCGGCGCCAAGGGAGCGACGGCGGCCACCCTGCCCGGCGCCAACGGCCTGGGCTACTGCCCGGCCTGCAAAACCGGGCACGTGGTGCGCGGCAAAACGGCCTTCGGCTGCGTGCGCTTCCGCGAAGGCTGCACCTTCCGCCTGCCCGCCGAAATTCACGGCAAAAAGCTGAGCGACCCGCAAGTGAAAGCCCTGCTCGCCAAAGGCCGCACGCCCGTGATGAAAGGCTTTGTTGGGGCCGAAGGGCAGAAGTTCGACGCCGCCATCGGGCTCGACACCGCCTTCCAGCCCCTGCTGCTCCAGGTGGCCGACGCCCGGCCCGGCGCAGCGCCTGACTCGGGCGAAATTCCTTGTCCGGTGTGCAAGCTGGGCACCATGCTCAAAGGCAAGGCGGCTTACGGCTGCTCGCGCTTTCGCGAAGACTGCCAGTTCCGCGTGGCCTTCGAGTGGGGCGGCAAGGCCCTGACCGAAACGCAGCTCAAGCAGCTGCTGCGGCGTGGCGAAACCAGCGTCATCAAGGGCTTTCTTTCCAGCAAAACCGGCAAGAAGTACGACGCGGCCTTGAAAGTGGAAGAAGGGCGCGTGGTGCCGGTGTTTGGGTAGCGCGGACTTTTAGTCCGCGAGTAAACAATTCTTTCGCGGACCAAAAGTCTGCGCTACTGCTCGTACTGCACCAAGTTCTTCACCATGCCCTTGAAGATGATGCCGTGGAAGGGCAGCACCGAGTACCAGTACAGCCGGCCGGCCAGGCCGCGCGGGCGGTAGGCGGCCAGCTGCTCCACAGCGTGGCTGCCGTCGGGCTGGTCCACGACGCGGAACTGCAGCCAAGCCTCGCCGGGCAGCTTCATTTCGGCGTACAGCAGCAGGCGGCGGCTGGCTTTGTCGGCCACCAGCACGCGCCAGAAATCGAGGGGGTCGCCGGCGCGCAGGCGGCTGGGCGAGCGGCGGCCGCGGCGCAGGCCCGGCCCGCCCACGGCCTTGTCCAGGATGCCGCGCAGCTGCCAGAGCCAGTCGGTTTTGTACCAGCCCCGGTCGCCGCCGATGCGCCAGATGTTTTCCAGTACCTCCGTCACCGGTCGGTTGAAGGGCATGAGCTGGCGGTCGAAGAACATGCCGTTTTTCGGAATCTGGATGGCGTCCATGTAGTTCTGGCGCATGGTGCCGGAGCTGATGGCGTCGCTCCAGCTGCTCACCACTTCGTTCTGCTCGATGCGCTGGAAGGCCAGCGCCAGGGCCTCGCGGTAGCTCATGCACGCGTGCGGAATCACGGCGCTGATGCTTTTCTCCGGGTCGCACACGGTGTCGTTTTTCAGGCTTTCGACCAGGCTTTGGGCCAACGAAAACGTGGTGCTCGTGACCAGGTACAGCCACCACGACGACAGCCGCGGCGTGAGCACCGGCACGGTCACAATCCAGCGTTTGTAGCCGCGGGCGGCGGCCAGGCCCAGCAGCATGTCGCGGTACGCCAGCACGTCGGGCCCGCCCACATCAAAAGCCCGGCCGAAGCAAGCGGGGTTGTCGAGCACTTCGGTGAGGTAAAACATGATGTCGCGGATGCCAATGGGCTGGCAGCGCGAGTTCAGCCAGCGGGGCGTCACCATCATGGGCAGCTTTTCCACCAGGTCGCGGATAATCTCGAACGAAGCCGAGCCCGAGCCGATGATGATGCTGGCCCGCAGCACCGTGAGCTTCGCTTTCTCGGCCTGGTTTAGCACGCTTTCCACGGCGAAGCGCGAGCGCAGGTGCACGCTCAGGCCGTGGTCGTTGGCGATGCCGGACAGGTAGATGACCTGCCGGGCGGTGGTCGTGTTCAGGTACTGCGTGAAGTTGTGCGCCGACTGCTGCTCCAGCTGAAAGAAGTTGTTGTTGCCGCCGCTCATGGAGTGCACCAGGTAGTAGGCCGCGTCGATGTCGGTGGGCACGTCGGCCAGCGAACCGGGCTTGAGCAAGTCGCCCTGGGCCACGCTCACGCGGGGGAGCAAGGCTTCCGGCAGGATGTCGGACAGCGAAAACCGGCGGGCGTCGCGCACGAGGCACACCACGTCGTGGCCCGCGGTGGCCAGCAGCGGCAGCAGGCGCTGGCCAATGTAACCGGTGGCGCCGGTGAGGAGAATTTTCATGCGGAAAGGGGTGGGGTGAGCCAGCTAACCCGTCATGCTGAGCGCAGTCGACGCATCTCGCCCGCAGCACTAACTCAATTGGCCTAACGAAGCCGGCGAGATGCTTCGACTGCGCTCAGCATGACGGACTGAAGTAAGGCATGGTAACTGAACGGCGTAAGCGCCGGGTTGTTCGAGGCTCAACGGAAAAACAACAACCGCAACACTCGCAACCCCAGCAGCCAGTCAGCATCTTTACCCTCATGAAACACTTCGTCCCATTTCTCGCCACAGGCCTGCTGTTGGCCACTGCCGCTCAGGCCCAAACCAAGCTCACGGCGCCGCCCCTCAGTCCGGCCACGCACATCCGCCAGAGCTTCTCCACGTCGTACATCGACCTGACGTATTCTCGGCCGTCGCTGCGGGGCCGGGCCGCGTTCGGCAACCTCGTGCCCAACGGCACGGTGTGGCGCACGGGGGCCAACACCATTACGAAGGTGCGCTTCGGCGAGGAAGTGAAAATCAACGGCCAGGCCGTGCCCGCCGGCGCCTACGCCCTGCTCACCATCCCCGACGCCAAGGAGTGGACTTTCATCCTGAACCGCGACACGGCCCAGTGGGGGACCTACGAGTACAAGCAGGCCCTCGACGTGCTGCGCGTGAAAGCCAAGCCCACCAAGCTGGCCGCACCCGTCGAAACCATGGCGCTGACCGTGGAAAACCTGCGCCCCAACGCCGCCGACCTCGTGGTAAGCTGGGACCGCACCCAAGTGGCCCTGCCCGTCACGGCCGACCCCGACCGCCTGGTGATGGCCCAGATTGAGCAGGCCATGAAGGGCGAAAAGAAGCCCTACATCACCGCCGCGCAGTATTACTACAACACCGGCAAGGACCTGACGCCCGCCATCGCCTGGGTGGAAGAAGCCATCAAGGCCAACCCCAGCTACTACGGCTACTACTGGAAAGCCAAGCTGCTGCAGAAGCAGGGCAAAACCAAAGAGGCCATCGAAGCCGCCAACAAGTCGTTGGAACTGGTGAAGACCGACAAAAACGAAGTGTCAAAAGCCGAATACACGCGCCTGAACCAGGAAGTGCTGGCTGCTGCGGGCGGCAAAAAGTAACCGGGCTTGGCGGCCCAAAGCGTTAATCTGCCGGCATTTGCTGCTTTTAGCTTCCGTTTCTTATGCGCCGACTCGTTCTGCTGGGGGCAGGGTTTTTGTTCTGTTGCCCGCTGCTGGCCCACGCCGACGCGCTGGACGGAGCCTTTTTCATTTTGCAATTGCTGACCGCCGTGTGGGGGCTGGCCCTGCTGGGCATGGTGTTTAGCGTGCTGGCTTACCTGCGGCCAAGGTCGCGCTCGCTGGAAATCAGCAACTACGTCGTGAACGGCTTTTGCCTGTTCCTGGGACTGGCGTGGCTGCTGGTGTTCAGCCAGGGCAGCGGCGGGAGCACGTCACAATTGGGCGAGATGAATCCCTATCTGCGGATGACGGTGCCGTTTGCCGTCTGGCTGTGGGCGGCCAACAAGGTGGCTTACCGGTCCCAGCCCTCGGCCAGCACCTGGTGGGTGGCCACGGCCGTGGTAGCCGCCACGCTGGCCCTGAATACGTTGCTGTTCGGCCTCATGCGCTGGCTGCTAGCTGGTTCGCTTCACGCCGTGTACGGAGGCACCATTTGGCCGTGGCTGCTGAGCCCGGCCATCGTGTTCGGCATTTGGTGGCTGGTGTTGCGGCAGGTTCAGCGCGTCCAGCCGTTGCGGTGGCCGGCACGGGCCGTTTGGCTCGTGCCGGCGCAGGCGCTGTTGTTGAGCACGGCGTGCGGCTACCTGCCGCTGTTGCCCGTTCTGTCGCAACTGGTCTGGGACCTGAACTGGCTGACCCAGTCGCTCCGCCACGGCCTGCTGAGCTTTGGCGTGGGGGCCGTGGCCATCTGGCTCAATCAACGGCGCCACCAGCTGGCCCCCGAAGCGCCGGCCTAGTTCCCCGGTTGGGCGCCCTGCTGGTTCACCATCTGCGTGAAGCTCTTAGCCGCATTAGTGAACTCCGACGGGATGAGCATGATGGTCGTCGTGTTGTTGTCGATGCCGATTTCCGACAGCATCTGCATGCGCCGCAGCTCCAGCGCAATCGGGCTTTCCTCCATCTGCTTGGCGCCCTGCGTGAGCTTGATGCTGGCCTCCAGCTCCGCCTCGGCTTTGATGATGCGGGCCCGCTTTTCGCGAATGGCTTCGGCCTCCCGCGCCATGGCCCGCTGCATGGACTCCGGAATTTCTACGTCCTTAATTTCCACCATCTCAATCTTCACGCCCCAGGCTTCGGTGGCGGCGTCAACTATTTGCAGCAAGGCCAGGTTTATCTGGGCCCGTTCCCGCAGCACCTCGTCCAGCTGGTGCTGGCCAATGATGTTGCGCAGGGCCGTCACCGCCAACTGATACACGGCTTGGTTGAAGTTGGCCACCTTGATGATGGCATCGGCCGGGTTTACCACCCGAAACCACAGCACCGCGTTCACCTTGATGGTCACGCTGTCCTTGGTGATGGTTTCCTGCTGCTCCAAATCCACCGTCTTGGTGCGAATGTCAATGGTTTGCTGCCGCTCGATAATCGGGATTACCCAGAACAGCCCCGGCCCGCGCGTGCCCACAAACCGGCCCAGCCGGAACACGATGGCCCGCTCGTATTCCTGCGCAATGCCCAGCCCGGAGAGCAGGAGAAGAACAACGATGAGGAGAACGACGAATGGCGACATGACCAGTTCAGGTTAGTGAATTTTGGCCGATGTATCGCGGCAACCGCTGGCGCATTACAGCATAAGAACCCAGTGTCAGGGGGCAAACACAGGCCGAATCTTCTCAATGAGCCACTCGCCTTGCTGCCGAACAAGCAGAAACTCCAAATCTGCCCCCTCACGCAAATCTTCGGGCTTCGGCAGTTGCGCAAAGAATGCCCGTGCCGTGTCACCGTTTATGGTAACAACTGGTTTGGTTCGACGTAGCTTTTCCAAGTCAGCATCAG
>DASVTG010000535.1:0-2796 GCA_036387695.1 Hymenobacter sp.
GCCTTTGGGCCGGTGGGGCTGCTGGTGCAGGGCTTCGACCGGTTCGACAATGCCTGGAACCGCAACGGCATCCAGCGGGTGACGGTGAAGGTGAACGGCCAACCCTTTTACCAGCACATCATCGACGCCGTGCCGTTCCCAACGGGCACGCGGCAGGTGGGCAACTTCGTCGATTTTCTCTTTCAGCACACCCAGGGCCGCACCCTGCAAAAGCTGTGGGTGGACGAAGGCAACGACCTGCAGATGTACACCACCGGCCCCAGCAAAGGCCGCCTGATTGTGGAAGCCGGCAAAACCTACAGCATCGACGTGGTGCTGGCCGACTCTTACAACAACCAGACGCCCGTGCACCTGGTGCTGCGCGGCGAGCAGCCGGCGTATTTCAAAACCCGTTCGGCCGCGACCAAGAAGCCCGCGCTGCGCTTTGAGGTGACGCGCAACCTGCTGAAAGCCGTGGCCACCGACCCCAGCGCCGATTCCGTGGCCGCCAACCTCGTGCTGCTGCGCGGCAGCCACCGCCTCGAAGTGCGGCCCAGCTACACCCAGAACAGCGAAAACGTGTACCTCTACGACTTGCGCGCCGGCTTGCCCGATTCGCTGCGTTTCGGGGCCATCACCAGGAAGTTTGACCGGCAAGTATTGGTGCCGGCCGGCAAGGAAACGAATTACGCCACGGCGTACCTGAACCTGGCATTTGGCCCCGAAACGCTGTTCGACAACATTTACCTGGCCACCTCTTACAAGCCCGAGCCCACCGGCAGCGGGTTCTGGACGGTGGGCTCACCGCTGCAGATACTCTACAAGACGGCCGTGCTGACCCTGAAACCCGCCACCCCGCCCGCCGACCCGCAGCGCACCGCCATCTACGCCGCCACGCTGAAAGGCGGCAAGGCCTACGTGGGCGGCAAGTGGGACGACAAAGGCCAGATAACCGCGCCCATCCGCCAGTTTGCCTCTTACCGCATTCTTACCGACACCGTAGCGCCCAAAGGCAGCCTAATCGGGCGGCCGGGCGGGCAACTGCTGTTCCGCGTGGGCGACGACCTTTCCGGCCTGGCCAGCTACCGGTTATTTGTCGGCGGCAAATTCCGCATGCTGCGCTTCGAACACAAAAACTCCACGCTCTTCACCGTGGCCGGCGACACCCTTGGGCCCCGCCTGCGCGGCCCCGCCGAACTGCGCCTGACCGACCAAGCCGGCAACGAGCGGGTGATTCCGCTGAGTTTGTAGCGCTTCCCTCCGTACGGCTAAGTTGGCCGGTCATCCTTAGCGGAGCGAAGGATGACAGACGCTCCTCTATCTTTTCATCAACTTACTTAAGCCAAAGAAAATGTCCCTCGAACCCGGCCAACCCGCCCCCGACTTTACTGCCACTGACCAAGACGGCAACACCGTTTCTTTGGCTGCCCTACGCGGTCAGAAAGTCGCGCTTTACTTCTACCCGAAGGACGACACGCCCGGCTGCACGGCCCAGGCCTGCAACCTGCGCGACCATCAGGAAGAACTCACTGCTAAGAACATCCAAGTCATTGGGGTGAGCATCGACGGCGAAATGGCCCACAAGAAATTCGCGTTGAAGTACGACCTGCCGTTTCCGCTGCTGGTCGACACCGACAAGAAAATTGTGCAGGATTACGGCGTGTGGCAGGAGAAGAAAAACTACGGCAAAACCTACATGGGCACCGTGCGCACCACCTTTCTGATTGATGAAAACGGGCTGATTGAGAAGGTCATCAAGAAAGTCGACACCAAGGAGCACGCCTCGCAGCTGCTGTAATGACCAAAAATAGGCCATTGGCTGCGTTTGGAGGCTAGTCAATCGATTGTGTTGCCGTTGCCAAATTCAGCCGCTTACCTTTACTTTCCAACCCAACACCCGCCGACCATGACCGACACCACCGCCAAAACCGTCGAACAACCCGAAAAAACCAACGAAGAGCTCAAGGAAATTGCCACCCAAGTGCGCCGCGACATCGTGCGCATGGTGCACGCCGTGAATTCGGGCCACCCCGGCGGCTCGCTCGGTTGCACCGACCTGATTGTGGCCCTGTACTTTAAGGTGATGAAGCACCACCCCGAGCCCTTCGATATGGACGGCAAGGACCAGGACCTGTTTTTCCTTTCCAACGGCCACATTTCGGCCACCCTGTACTCGGTGCTGGCCCGCTCGGGCTATTTCCCCACCAGCGAGCTGAGCACCTTCCGCAAGCTCAATTCGCGGTTGCAGGGGCACCCCACCACGCACGAGGGCTTGCCCGGCATTCGCATTGCCTCGGGCTCCTTGGGCCAGGGGCTGAGCGTGGCTTGCGGCGCCGCCCAGGCCAAAAAGCTGAACGGCGACAAGCAGCGCGTGTTCGTGCTCATGGGCGACGGCGAGCTGGAAGAAGGCCAGAACTGGGAGGCCGCGATGTACGCCGCGCACCACAAAATCGACAACCTCATTGCCATTGTGGACCGCAACGGCCAGCAGATTGACGGCTCCACCGACCAAATTGGCGGCCTTGGCGACCTGCGCGCCAAGTTCGAAGCTTTCGGCTGGCACGTCATCGAAGGCGACGGCAACCACTTCGAAGCCCTGCTGCCTTCGCTCACCAACGCCGTGTCGGCCGCAGGCAAAGCGCAGCCCATCATGTTCCTCATGGACACCAAGATGGGCTTTGGCGTTGACTTCATGATGGACGGCCACAAGTGGCACGGCGTGGCCCCGAACGATGCCCACTTGGCCACGGCCCTCGACGAGCTGAAAGTGGGCACCGACGGCGACTACTAAGGCCATGCGGTACCGGCCAGGCGTGG
>DASVTG010000536.1:0-12108 GCA_036387695.1 Hymenobacter sp.
AGCAGCATGGACGCCCAGCAGAAGCTCTCCTACGACATTCTAGACTGGTACATGGGAGGGGCGGCCGAGGGTGAAAAGTTTCGCTACGACAGCTACCCGGTTAACCAGTTTGGTGGCGTGCAGAGTGGGTTTCCCTCCTTCATGGCCACCAAGCACCAGGTGAACAACCAACGCGATGCCGAATACTACAACATTCGGCTGAGCAAGGTGAAAACCCAGTTTGCGCAGGTGCTGGAACAATTGAAAGCCAGCGAGCAGCACGGGGTGGTGCCGCCCACGTTCGTAATCGACAAGGTGCTGACGGAGATGACCGGCTTCGTGGCGCAAAAGCCCGAAGACAACATTCTCTACACCTCGCTGGCCGAGAAGCTGGGCAAAGTGGCTAAGCTGGAGCCCGCCGAAAAGGACCAGCTGCTGGCCGAGGCCAAAAACCAGATTGCGACTGCTGTGTATCCGGCTTATCAGTCGCTCATAGCGTACTTCACCGCGTTGCGCCCGCGCTCGACCAACGATGCCGGCGTATGGAAATTCCCCGACGGTGCGGCCTACTACGCCCACCGCCTGAAGCAAAGCACCACCACCGACCTCACGCCCAGCCAAATCCACGAGCTGGGCCTGCGCGAAGTGGCGCGCATCGAGGCCGAGATGGCCGTCGTCATAAAAAGCCAGGGCCTCAGCGGCACCCCTGGGCAGGCCATGGCTAAGCTGAACGAAGACCCGCGCTTTCTGTACCCCGATACCGACTCGGGCCGCGCCCAAATCCTGACCGACTACAAGCGCATTCTCGCGGAGGCCAACCAGGGCATGGCGCCGGCTTTCCGCATTCGCCCCAAGGCCGTGCTGGACGTGCAGCGCGCCCCTGCCTTCCGCGAAAAAACGGCGCCTGCTGGTCAGTACAGCGCCGGAGCCAAGGATGGCTCGCGGCCGGGCGTCTTTTTCACCAACCTGACGGACATAAAGGCCACCCCCAAGTTTACCATGCACACCCTGGCCTACCACGAAGGCATTCCGGGCCACCACTTCCAAATCAGCATTGCGCAGGAGTTGGAAGGCCTCCCTACGTTCCGCACGCTGGTGCCTTTTTCGGCTCATTCCGAAGGATGGGGGCTGTATGCCGAGCAGCTGGCCTGGGAAATGGGCTTGGAGAAAGACCCTTTCGACAACCTGGGCCGCCTGCAGTCCGAGCTGTGGCGGGCGGTGCGGCTGGTGGTCGACACCGGCATTCACGACAAGCGCTGGACCCGCGAGCAGGCCATTGCCTACATGCGCGACCGCACCGGCCGGGCCGAATCCGACGTGGAGGCCGAGGTAGACCGCTACATCGTGCTGCCCGGCCAGGCCTGCTCCTACAAAGTGGGCATGATGAAGATTCTGGAGCTGCGCGAACGCGCCAAACAGGAGCTGGGGCCGCGGTTCGACCTGCGCGACTTTCACGAGGTGATACTGAAAAACGGCGCCATGCCCCTCACCTTGCTGGAGCGGGTGGTGAATGCCTACATCGCCGACAAAAAAGCCAGCGCCTGAGCCGCCGGCAAGCTTCGCGGCTACATGAGCATTTCCGGAAACATCGTCTTTGTGCAAGCGCACGGGGCGATGTTTCCTTTTTTTAGCCAAATTAATGGGCTAAAAAGCTAGTAAATTTGGGATAGAAACTGGCGCCCGCGCTGTTGAGTGAGCCAGCCAGTTCCGGCTTTTTGTCAGTACTTCGGGCAATATTCCAGTGCTGCTTGCCTCTCAGCGGGTCAGCGCTTGCCTCGCCTTTATCTTACTCCTGCATGATTGCCTACCTCGACGGTAAACTCGCTTACAAAGACGCCACGCTCGCCATCATGGACATGGGCGGCGTGGGCTACGAAGTCCGGATTTCATTGGCTACTTATTCCAAGCTGCCCGTCGAAGGTTCCGTTGCCAAAATCTACACGTACCAGCACATCAAGGAAGACGGGCAGACGCTCTACGGTTTCCTCGACCCCAACGAAAAGGCGTTGTTCATGCTCCTGATTTCGGTGTCCGGCATCGGGCCGGGTACGGGCATCGTGATGGTGAGCAGCATGAGCGTGGGCGAAATCCGCGAAGCCATCGTGAACGAGAACGTGCGGGCCATCCAGAGCATCAAGGGTGTGGGCCCGAAGACGGCTCAGCGCGTCATTCTGGAGCTCAAGGACAAGCTGCGCAAGGACGAGCTGCTGGCCAAAGCCGGCGTGGACACCGTGCCGCTGGCCCGCCAACACAATACCCGGCGCGCCGAAGCGTTGCAGGCCCTGGTAACCTTGGGCTTTGCGCGGGCCGCCGCTGAGAAGCTGCTGGACCAGATTCAGCAGAAACACGGTGGGGAGCTGAGCGTGGAGGAATTGATTAAATTTGCTTTGAAGTCGCATTGAGTTGTCCCGCGAATATTCTATTTCACAAGACAGCACCGCTGGTCGTGGCTGATGCGCTGCTTCGTTAAAATGCCGTGTCTGACGGGCGCTGTTCGGCGGGCGTCACTATCCTGTTATCCTACTTGAAATCCGGTCAGAAATTACTCCCCGCGTCGGTAGTTGTGGTTGCGTCGTTGCTGACGTGGTGGGCGCAAGCCTCCCCGACGGGCAGCGTACGCCTGACCCGGGCGTGGTTGCGTGCCAACCGCGCACTGGCCCTTGACACCCCCGACCCGGTGGTGCCGGTGGCCGACACGACCGGCCCCTACAAGGCCAGTCGCCGCCCGAAGGTGCGGCCCCAGGACCGGCCCGGCAGCCCCTTTGGCCAGCAGCGCCGGGAGTCGCCCTTGGTGCTGCCATTGCCCAGTAACGTAAAAATGAACGTGACGGTTGACGACAGCCTCACGCAATTTGATGTGCAGGAGAAGGTAGGCAGCGAAATTGACTACCGCGACCCCAGCCGCCTCTCGTATAAAGAGTACGCGGAGTACGAGCAGCGGCAGGCCATTCGCAACTACTACCGCGACAAAGCCAAGGGCGGCATCACGGGGCCGCCGGCCGCTGCGGGCACGCCCCAGGCCCAGCGCTTGATTCCCAAAATTTACCTGGGCCCCATTGCCAACCGCATTTTTGGGGGCAGCTACGTGGACATTCGGCCCGCGGGCTCGGTCACGCTCAAGTTCGGGGCGCGCTTCAACAAGAACGAAAACCCGGCCCTGACCCTGCGCCAGCAAAGCGTGGGCGACTTCCTGTTCGAGCAGAACATCAACGTCAACCTGACCGGCGCCATCGGCACCAAGCTGAAACTGGTGTTCAACTACGACACCAAGGCCTCGTTCGACTTCGACAACCAGATGAAGTTCGACTACGCGGGCGAGGAAACGGACATCCTGCGCAAGCTGGACCTCGGCAACGTGAGCCTGCCGCTGACCAACTCGCTGGTGCAGGGCGGGCAAAACCTGTTTGGCGTGAAAACGCAGCTGCAGTTTGGCAAGCTGGGCGTGACGGCCGTGGCCGCCACCGTGCGCGGCACCGCCGACGAAGTGCGCATCCAGAACGGCGCGCAGAGCCGGCAGTACGAAATCAAGGCCAGCCAGTACGAGCGCGACCGGCACTTTTTCCTGTCGCAGTTCTTCCGTGACCGGTACGACCAGGCGCTGCGCAACCTGCCCACCATTCAGAGCGGCGTGAGCATTACCCGCGTGGAGGTGTACGTGACCAACGACAACCGCACCACCGAGAACCTGCGCAACGTGGTGACCCTGATGGACTTGGCCGAGCCGGTGCGGCTGTATCGGGGCAAGTACCGAAACGGGCGCCCCACCGCTCAAACGCCGGCTCAAAACTCGGCCAACCAACTCTACGCCCGGCTGCCCGCCCCCGGCCAGCTGGACCGGGAAAATCTCAGGATAGACAACCTCCTGCAGACCACCGAGGCCCTGACCAAGAACGTGGACTTTGAGCGCGTGCGCGCCCGCAAGCTCGACCCGCGCGAGTTCACCTACAACCCTCAGCTGGGCTACATTTCGCTGAACACGGCCCTGCTGCCCGACCAGGTGCTGGGCGTGAGCTATTCCTACCTCTACAACGGCAAAACCTATCAGGTGGGGGAGACCGTGAACGAGTACGGCACGAAAGTGGGCCCGGACGATGTGGTGTTTCTTAAGATGCTGCGCGCCAGCAACCCCGGCGTGGGCCTGATTGCCGACCCGACCGACCCGAGCCTGAACCCGGACAACCTGAACTTGTTGACGCGGAACACGCCGACCTGGGATTTGATGATGAAAAACATCTATCCCCTGAACGCTTCGCAGCTGCAGCGCGACAACTTCCAGCTGCAGATTGTCTACAAGGACGACGAGACGGGCGTGGACTTGATTTCGCTGAAAGAAGGAAATAAGATTGCCAACCGGCCCATCATCGAGGTGCTAAACCTCGACAACGTGAACCCCAACAACGACCGCAACCCGGACGGCAACTTCGACTACTTTCCCGGCGTCACGATTGACCCGGAGCTGGGCAAGATAATTTTCCCGAACGTGGAGCCGTTTGGCTCGTTCCTGCGCACGCAGTTCGAGGACACCGAAACCGCGCTGATTGACAAATACGTGTACACCGAGCTGTACACCCAGACCCAGAGCGACGCCCAGCAACGCCAGGAAAAGGACAAGTTCTTCCTGCGTGGGCGCTTCCAGGGCGGGGCGGGCTCCGACGAAATCAACCTGCCCGGCATCGGCATTGCGCAGGGTTCGGTGCGGGTGCGCTCGGGCTCGACGCTGCTCACCGAGGGCGTCGACTACCAGGTGTTCTACGACCAGGCCAAGGTGAAAATCCTGAACCCGGCCTACCTGAACTCGGCCAACGAGCTGCGGGTGGAGTTCGAAAAAAACGCGCTGGTGCAGGTGCAGCCCCGCAAGCTGGTGGGCGTGCGCCTCGACTACCAGCTGAACAAAGACGTGAACATTGGCGGCACGGCCCTGCACTTGCTGGAAAACCAGGCGCCGGGCATCAACCGGGTGAACATCGGCGACGAGCCCGGCAACAACACCATTGTGGGGCTGGACGGGAGCATTCGCAAAGACAGCCGGGTGCTGACCAAGTACCTCGACATGCTGCCCTTTATCTCGACCAAGGAGATTTCGACCATTTCGTTTGGCGGCGAGTTTGCGAAGCTGCTGCCGGGCCAGTCCCGGCTGGGCAACGGCGAAGACGGCGTGTCCTACGTCGATGACTTCGAGAATGCGCGTACGCCCTACACGCTGGGCGGCCTGGCCTCGATTCCGGCCTGGCGCCTGGCTTCCACGCCGCTGCCCATTCAAGGGAGCACAGTGGGGGGCTTGGCTTATAATTACCAGCGGGCCAAGCTGGCTTGGTACACCATCGACCAGAGCTACTATACCGGGGGCCCTAACGTGCCTTCCGGCATCAACAACACCTCGCTTAAGAACCACTACACCCGCGGCATCAAGCGCGACGAGGTGTTTCCCAATAAGGATTTGGGCTCGACGGGCAACGGCTATGAGTACACGTTCGACATGGCGTACTACCCCAACGAGCGGGGCCCCTACAACTACAACCCGCGAGTGGATGCCAATGGCAAAACTTTCGCGGTGGCCGAGCGTCCCCAGGACAAGTTTGGCGGCGTAAGCCGGGCCATTACCTTCGACACCGACTTCGACAACGCCAACATTGAGTACCTGGAGTTCTGGGTGATGGACCCCTTTTTGGGCGTGACCAATCCGACGCCCGACGGCCGGAGCCGGGCGAGCATCACCGACCAGGACGGCAACGACAAACCCAACACCACCGGCGGCGAGCTGCTCATCAACCTCGGCAACGTGAGCGAGGACGCCCTGCGCGACAACAACCAGCACGAGTTTGAGAACGGCCTGCCAACATCCGATGACCCGACCGAAGTAAACGACAACAGCACGGCCACGGAATACGGCCGCGTCACGCGTCAGCAGTTTCTCACCGATGCCTTCAACGCTGCCCCGGGTGCCCGGCAGCGGCAGGACGTGGGCCTAGATGGCGTGAACGACGCCAACGAGCGGGTGCAGGCCACCTTGCCCAACGGCTACGGTGCGGCGTATGCTACCCTGCCGGACCCCTCGGCCGATGACTTCCGCCACCACCTCGACCCCGCTTACGACGCCGGCAACACCCAACTCCTGGGCCGCTACAAAAACTACAACGGCTACGACGGCAACTCGCCCGAAAACAGCCAGCTCAGCTCCACGGCATTCCCCGACAAAGAAGACCTGAACCGCGACAACGTGGTGCAGGAAGTGGAGAGCTACTTTGAGTACCGCGTGCCCCTCCGGCCTGGCGCATTGGAAGTAGGCCAAAACTTCATCATCGACAAGGTCACTACCCAGGATGAGCGCACCAGCGGCGACGCCGTGACGTGGTACCAGTTTCGCATTCCAATTCGGGAGCCCTCGGCCGTGCGCGGCCCTAACGAAAACCTGAATTTTAAGAACATCCGCTTCCTGCGCATGTACATGACGGGCTGGCAGGAGCCGGTGGTGCTGCGCATGGTGCAGCCGCAGTTTGTGGCCAACCAGTGGCGCCGCTTCCTCTACCGCATCGTGGACGAACGCAACGGCACCACGCCGCCCGTGGGGCAGTTCACCGACGTCGATGCCTTCAACATCTCCACGGTGAGCGTGGAAGAAAACGGGGTATCCGTGGGCGGTGGCATTCCCTACGTGTCGCCCCCTGGCATCCTGCGCGACAAGGAATACGGCAGCAGCAGCACCTCACGCCTGCAAAACGAGCAAAGCCTGCGCCTGTCCGTGACCAGCCTGCGCGACGGCTACGCCAAGGCGGCTTACAAGAACATCAGCATCAACATGCTGCGCTACAAGCGCCTGCGCATGTTCCTGCACGGCGACAGCGAGGACGAGAGCTTGAGCGACCCGAATAAGCAGCCGGGAGACGTTCAAGCCTTTATTCGCATCGGTACCGACTACACGCAGAACTACTACCAGTACTCGCTGCCGTTGAAGCTCACCGGGAAAGACCAGACCAGCCCCGACCAGGTGTGGCCCGAAGCCAACCGCATTGACGTGGCGTTCCAGGACTTTATCGATGCCAAGTCGGAGCGCAATAAGTTGAGCGGGGGCACCCAGATTCCTTACACCAAAACCCTGCCCAATGGCGCCACCATAACGGTGGTCGGCAACCCCGACTTTTCGGCGGTGCAGGGCGTGATGATTGGCATTTTGAATCCCACCGGGGGAACCACCCCCGGCACCGGCAGCATTTCGGCGAACCTGTGGGCCGATGAATTTCGGGTATTTGACTTCGAACAGCAGGCCGGTTATGCCGCCACCGCGCGCCTAAACGTGAAAATGGCCGACTTGGCCAACATCACGGCCACGGGCAGCTTCACGAGCGTGGGCTTTGGCGGCTTGCAGGACAAGGTGCAGCAGCGCTCGATTGACGACGTGTTCCGGGGCGACCTGAACGCCACCGTGGCGGCCGAGAAATTCCTGCCCGAGCAGCTGAACCTGCGCGTGCCGGTGCTGCTGCAAATCGGCAAAGAGAGCCGCTCGCCCCTCTACGACCCCCTCGACCCCGACACCAAGCTGGAGCAGAGCCTGCAGAAATTCACCAAAAGAAGCGATGCCGAGAACGCGGCCGACCGGGCCGAGTACCGCAACAAGGTCATCGACCAAACCACCAGCCGCAGCATTTCGGTCCTCAACGTGCGCAAGGAGCGGGGCGCCCCCAAGGCCGGCGCGGCGCCCACCACGCCCAAGCCCTGGGACATCGAGAACGTGGCGCTGAGCTACTCCCTCACCGACCGCCTGCACACCGACATCCGCACGGCGCGCGACTACTCCAAGTCGTACACCGCCGCCCTGGCTTACGTGTACCAAACCACGCCCAAAAACTACACGCCGCTGGCTAAGTTCAAGGCCCTGGAAAACCCGTACCTGAAGATTTTCCAGGACATCAACTTCACGCCGCTGCCGTCGCGCTTTTCGTTCCGCACCGACCTTGACCGGCGCTACAACGAGCGGTTTCTGCAGCGGGTGCTGGAGCCCGGCACCCTGCCCACCAGCAGCGGCATCGCGCCCGTCATTCAGAAGTCGTTCTACGTCAGCCGTATTTACGACTTGAAGTGGGACCTGACCAAGAGCCTGATTTTCGACTACACCGCCACCAACCGCGGCGTGATTGACGAAGGCCGCGGCCGCACCATCGGCGACAGCGACGAGGCCATTCGCAACCGCGACTTGCTGGAGAAGAACTTGCTCCGCGGCGGCCGCACCGTCAACTTCAACCAGGTGGCCGCCCTCACCTACCGGTTGCCGCTTGACAAATTCCCGCTCACCGACTGGTTGAGCGCCGACACCCGCTACGCCGCCAACTACACCTGGCAGTCCAACTCGGTGTCATTGCGGGCGCCCAAGAGCCCGACAGGCTTCAACCCTGACTCGATTAGTGCTGCTAATCCAACGGGCATCGACACATCCACATACGAGCTCAGGTTGGGCAACACCGTGCAGAACAACGCCGAAATCAGCGCCAACGGCCGCATCGATTTGGTGAAGCTTTACAACAAGGTGAAGTTCCTGAACATCATCAACAACGCCCCGGCGCCCACCGGCCGCACCCCGGAAGCCACCCAGCTAACGCCGGGCCCGCCCGGCGCCGACCGCCGGGCCCGCACCGCCGCGCCCGCCGACACCACCCAGGAGAAAAACCGGTTTGTGAAGGCGGTGCTGCGCTCCTTGATGACGGCCCGCTCCATCAACTTCACCTACGTGCGCTCCAACGGCACGCTGCTGCCCGGCTACCTGCCCAAAACCCACCTCTTTGGCCTCGACAATGATTTGTCGGCGCCGGGCGTCCCGTTCATTTTGGGCAAGCAGTACGGGTTAAACAATCTGTATGAACGTGCCGAGGCCAACGGCTGGTACACCGACCGCAGTGAATACTTGAACACCCCGCTCAGCAACCTGCTCACCGAGACGCTGACTTTGCGCACGGCGCTGGAGCCCTTCCGCGGGTTCAACATTCAGGTGGACGCCCGCCGGCAGCTGGCCCGTAACCAAGAAGTGTACTACCGCAACCTGCTCGATTCCGTGACGCTGGAGCCTTTCATAAACCCCCTCACGGGCCGCACCGAGCTGGCTCCTCACCCGCTGTTCGGCACCGGCTCGTTCCAGACTTCCACCATCACATTGCGCACCACGTTTGGCGACTTGAGCGCTAACGGCGAGCGGTCGAAAGCCTTCGACCAGTTTGTGAAAAACCGCGCAATCGTCCAGAACAAGCTGACGCAAGCCAACACCGCCGCCGGGCCCAACGGTTACGGCTACAACTCGCAGGACGTGCTGGTGCAAAGCTTCATCGACGCCTACCACGGCCGCTCGTCGGACGGCTACAAGGCCGAGCCGTTCAGCCCGTTCGACTTGCTGCCCATTCCCAACTGGACGGTGCAGTACAACGGATTCTCGGACCTGCCCTTCGTGAAGAAGTACTTCACTTCCTTCGCCATCAACCACGCGTACGCCTCCACCTACAGCGTGGGCAGCTTCGCCACGTCGACCGACTACCAATCCGATTTCAACCCCGACCGGAATTTCCCCACCATGCTGGGTCCCAGGGGAGGACAAATCATCCCGTATTACGTGGTGAGCCAGGTGAGCATCATTGAGCGCCTCTCGCCGCTGATAGGGGTAAACTTTCAAACCACCAGCCGCGCCACCGGCCGCCTGGAGTACCGCACCGACCGCTCCATCTTCCTGAACACCACCAATGCCCAGGTGACGGAGATTTACACCAATGAAATGGTGATAGGGTTTGGCTACGCGACCAACAGCCTCAAGCTGCCTTTCCGGGTGAAGGGCGAGCAGCGGGTGCTGAAAAACAGCCTCACCGCCCGCCTCGACCTGAGCATTCGCGACAACGTTTCGGTGCAGCGCAGCATCCTCGACGTGGTGGACCCTGGCACCCTGGGAGCGGTCCCCACCGTGGGCCGCGCCGAGGGCCAGGTCACCAACGGCTCGAAAACCCTGCAGTTGCGCCCCACCATCGACTACCTGCTCAATACCCGGCTCAACCTGCAGCTCTACTACAGCCAGACCGTGACCACGCCGCGCATCAGCAACGCCTTCCGCAACACCACCAGCGAGGGCGGCGTGCAGCTGCGCTACAGCTTGACCCAATAGCGGTGAACTGGTGAGGTGTGAACTGGTGAGCAGAAGTGCTGAGGTTTTGGCATTGGCAACGCTGCGCCAAACAATTTGGCGGCGGCGGCCTTCACCAAAGAGCGAATGCCTAATTTTGACGCAGCTTCTTATAACTCACCCATCACCACCTCACCATTTCACCACATGAACCTGCCCGCCACCCTGCACTACACCAAGGACCACGAATGGATTCGCGTTGAAGGCGACGTCGCCTACGTGGGCATCACCGACCACGCGCAGAAAGAGCTGGGCGACATTGTGTACGTCGACATCGACACCCTTGACAAAGACGTGGCCCAGCACGAGGTGTTTGGCACGGTGGAGGCCGTGAAAACGGTTTCGGACCTGTTCAGCCCCATCACCGGCACCGTGCTGGAGGTGAACTCCAAGCTGGCCGATGCCCCCGAGACCGTGAACGCTGACCCGTATGGCGACGGCTGGATGGTAAAAATCTCCATTGCCAACCCCGCCGAACTCGAGGAGCTGCTAAGCGCCGAAACCTACGGCGAACTGGTTGGCGCCTAAAAACGCGGCGCGTGCTTTAGCTTGGGCGTCGTGATGCCACTTTCCGCCCCCACTACGCCCCAACCCAAGCCGGTGCCTCGCGGCCGTCCTTACGCCGCGCTGCCGCTGCTGTGGGCCGCCGTGATACTGTGGCTGACGCTGACGCCTGCCAATGAAATGCCGCGCACGCCCGTGTGGGAGCTGTTGTCGTTCGACACAGCAGCCCACGCGGGCGTGTTTGTCGTTTTGGCGGGGCTGAGTTGGTTTTCGCTGCGTCGGCAGCGTCGTTGGCCCCTGCTGGCCCGGCACGCGGGCGCGGTGGTGCTCGTCGGCAGCAGTTTGTTTGGTGGGTTAATCGAAGTGCTGCAGCACAGCATGCGCCGCGGCCGCCACGGCGACTGGACCGATTTGCTGAGCGACGGCATTGGCGCGGCCCTGGCGGTGGGCGTGGCCACGGCCTGGAGCGCCCGGCAAGCGCGCCGCGCGCGCGAACTGGGCGCGGTGGTGTGGCTGGGCGTGCTGCTGGCGGCCACCGCGCCAGCTCACGCGCAAGACATTGCCCGCGCCCGGCGCACCATCGAAAAGCTGGCTGCGCCGGAGCTGCGCGGCCGCGGCTACGTGCAGCAAGGCGAGCACAAAGCGGCCGCGTACTTGCGCGGCCGGCTCGGGGAACTGAAGCTGGAACCGCTGGCACCAAACTACACCCAGCCCTTTACGCTGGACGTGAACACGTTTCCGGGAGCGTTGAAGCTGCGGCTATTGCCTGCCGGCAAGCCAAATGCAGAGGGCTTATTGCTTCAGCCCGGCGTTGATTTCATCGTTGCTCCTAGCTCTGCTTCGGCAGCGGAGCGGGCAAGTGCTGTCGTAACCGCCGATACCTTGGTTTTCACCAACTCAGCAGCCAGGACCACCGCATTGCTGCCTGGCTACCCCGACAGTCAGCCTCACGGTGTTTTGGTGTTGCGCCAGCGTGATGAAACACGATTGCAACTGCCAGAAAATGCAGACTTGCGGGAGCGTTGGCAGGCCCAATACCGCGCCCGCATGGTTTTGGTTGATAAGCTAACCGCCTCCATAAGCAGCCGGCAAGGCAAGCAGCCCGAGGTGGAAATTCTGGCTACGAAATGGCCGATGGATGAAAACGGACATTCGGTTTATGCTGCCGTGGAACTGCAGCTCGACGCCCAACTTCAGCGCAGCTACAAAACCCAGAACTTGGCCGCCATCGTCCGGGGCAGTGTGCAGCCCGATTCCTTCCTGGTGGTGACGGCCCATTACGACCACCTGGGCATGATGGGCAGCAACACCTACTTTCCCGGCGCCAACGACAACGCCAGCGGCGTGGCCTTGTTGCTGGAATTAGCCGCGCACTATGCCCGGCCCGAAAACCGGCCGGCCTGCTCCGTGGCATTCCTGCTGTTTGGGGCCGAGGAAGCTGGGCTGGTGGGCTCCCGCTACTTTGTGGCCCACCCGCT
>DASVTG010000537.1:0-4270 GCA_036387695.1 Hymenobacter sp.
TCTTGTTTGTGTGCGTCGAGAACGCCAACCGCAGCCAGATGGCGCAGGCTTTTGCCGCCATGCACGGCGGCGCGCAAGTGGCGGCGTACAGGGCCGGCTCGCGGCCGTTGGGCATCGTCAACGCCAAAGCGGTGGCAGCCATGGCGGAACTGGGCTACGACCTGCGCCAGCAAGTCGCTGAACGAGGTGCGCGACCAGCAATTCGACTACGTGGTGGCCATGGGCTGCGGCGACGGCTGCCCGTTCGTGGCCGCCGCCACCGGCTCGACTGGCAAATTCCCGACCCCAAGAACCTTGCGCCCGACGAATTCCGGCAGGACCGGGACTTGGTGGGCCGGCAGGTACAAGCGCTGCTGGCCGAAGCAGGCGTGACAACATAAAAAAGGCCCCGCCAATTCCTTGGCGGGGCCTTTTCACTTACTCACCGTCCTGCTTTAGGGCAGCGGCGTGGCAGCGGGCGTGGGCACGAATTCAAACCGGAATTCTACCCGACGGTTTCGCGACATGCCCGCGGGCGTTTCATTCGGGGCCGCTGGCTGCGACTCGCCGCGGCCTTCGGTGATGATGCGGGCGGGGTCGATTTTCTTGCCGGTGAAGTAGCGTTTCACGGCGGCGGCGCGGCGCTCCGACAGGGCCTGATTGTACTCATCGGTGCCGCGGCTGTCGGCGTGGCCAATGACGCGCAGGCTGTAGTCGGGGCGGTCCTGCAGGGCCTTCACCATTTTGTTGAGCGCGGGGTACGAAGCGGGCGTGACCGCGGTGCTGTTGGTGCGGAAGCGGATGGGCACTTGCAGGCCGCGGATGGCGGGGTCAATCTGCGGGCAACCGGTAGAATCCACGGCCGTGCCGGCGGGCGTGCCGGGGCAGCGGTCCACGTTGTCGGGGATGCCGTCGCCGTCGGCGTCCACTACCAGCGGGCAGCCGGTGGCGTCCACCTGCGTGCCGGCGGGGGTGCCGGGGCACTTGTCCACGTTGTCGGCCACGCCGTCACCGTCGGCGTCGGGGCAGCCTTTCAGGGCCACGGTGCCGGCCTGGTCGGGGCAGGCATCCTCGCTGTCGCGCACGCCGTCGTTGTCTCTGTCGGGGCAGCCTTCCAACGCGGCTACGCCTTTCTCAGTGGGGCACTTGTCCTGGTAGTCGGGCACGCCGTCGCCGTCGCCGTCCAGCGGACAGCCGTTGGCGTCCACTTTCACCCCCGTGGGCGTGGCGGGGCACTTGTCTTTGCGGTCGGGCACGCCGTCGGCGTCGGTGTCCTTGGGTTTGCCCAGGGCGAAGGTCAGGCCGGCGCTGTGCTGCAGGTAACGGTCGTCGACTTTGTTGTCGTCCGGGTTGGGAATGCCGTCGAAGCTGGCGCCCCAGGGCAGGTGCAGCCCGGTTTGCACAAACAGGCCGATGCCGTCGCTGATGCGGAAGTTGATGCCGGCCGCGCCGTGGGCGTCAAAGAAGGTTTTGTTTTGGTTGAAGGCCGTGCCCAGGATTTGGCCCTCGGCGCTGGTGTAGGCAATGCCGGGCGCGATGAGCAGGTAGGGCTGCACCACGGCGTCTTCCTTCAGAATCTTGCCGTTGTTGAGCTTCAGCTTCAGCGCCAGGTTCACGTTCACCACGTTGGTGGCGAAGAAGATGGACGGGCTGCGGCTGCCTTTCAGTTCCACGTAGCTGCCCTGCAGGCCCAGGTCGAGGCCGGGCGTGAGGTAGCGGTTGATGGCGATGCCGGGGCCGTAGTAGTTGCGGCCCCATTTCCAGAAATCATCGCCAAAACTGCCTTTGTACTGGTATGCGCTGCCGTACAGGCTGATGGCGGTTTTGCGGTCCGCGTTTTGGGCTTCGCCGCGCGGGGCCGCCAACAGCGTCAGTCCCAGGGCTAGCAAGGGGGTTAGAAAACGTCTCATGGAGAGGGTTTTGGAGTGGAAAGAAGGCCCGAGAGTGTGAATGACGCTGGCGCCGGGCCGTACGCGTAGCTCCTTGCTATACTTTCCGCATACCATAAAGTTATTGATGAGGTAGCCGGGACGGCCAGGCAAGGAAATAGTTAACCCAACGGTTATTCCTCGATATATACGCCTCTCAATCTGTTATGAATTTGCGTATTGCTATAACAATACGCAAATCAGGCGCGCAAAGATTGACTCTCCGCCACGGGAATGGAGTCAGCACTTGGGTGATGTGCTGGATATAGCGGTCGGTGTAGTCCTTGAAAAAAGGCTGCTAACTCACCCGAATCCAATCGCTGAAATCGTGCAGCGCTTTTTGCACCACACGCCGGCATGAGGCATCGTGGAGTTTTCTTCTAAAAAGGCGGGCAGATGGATTTCCAAACTTAACACCATATCCAGGCGTACCTTTTTCACCCGACCTTTGCCCCCTTACTCAATCCCGCTTTCCCCATGGCCAGCCTCCTCCTCGGCGATTACAACGACCTCGAAGTAGCCCGCGAAACCAGCATCGGCCTCTACCTGACGTCCGACGACGGCGACCTGCTGCTGCCCGAAAAGTACGTGGAGCCCGGCACCCGCGTGGGCGACGTCGTGCGCGTGTTCGTGTACCGCGACTCCGAAGACCGGCTGATTGCCACCAACTTGCGGCCGCTGGCGCTCGTCAATTCCTTTGCAGCCCTCACCGTGAAGGACCACAGCCCGGCCGGTGCCTTCCTGGAATGGGGCCTGGAAAAGGACCTGCTCCTGCCCTACCGCAACCAGCGGCGCGACCTGCGCACCGGCGACCGGGTGCTGGTGTACGTGTACCTCGACGAGGAAAGCGACCGGCTGGTGGCCTCGGCCAAGTGGAAGCAGTTCCTGAGCAACGAGCCTTTCAGGGGCGAAGCCGGCGATGCCGTGCGCCTGCTGGTGGCCGACGAAACCGAGCTGGGCTACCCCGTCATCGTGAACGGCACGCACCAGGGGCTGCTGTTTCACAACGAGGTGTTTCGGCCCCTGCGCCTGGGCGAGCAGCTGCCCGGCTTCCTGCGCCAGGTGCGCGACGACGGCAAGCTCGACGTGCGCCTGCAGCGCGAAGGCTACGGCGAAGTGGAATCGGCCACGGACACGCTGCTCAAAGCCATTCAGGCAGCGCCCGGTGGCCGCCTGCCCCTCGGCGACAAAAGCCTGGCCGAAGACGTGTACCGCCGCGTGGGCATGAGCAAAAAAGTCTTCAAGAAGGCACTGGGAGCCCTGTTTCGGCAGGGGCTAGTGCTGCTGGAGCCGGAGGCAACGGTGCTGAAATAACACTTTTCCTGTCATTGCGAGCGGAGCGTGGCAATCCGTCCTTTCAGGGCGCGGCATTTTCCGGAAAAACCAGACCGTTTTTCTGGCGTAAGGTATTCGGCTTGGTTCTGCGTCGAAGTGAAAATGACATGCGGCAAGGCCTTATCATATCATTAAGCTAGTCGCTTTGGGAGGACGGATTGCCGCGCTCCGCTCGCCATGACAGCAACCGCCACCTATGCCGAAAACCGCTTTACTCGCCGGGGCCACGGGCCTGATTGGTTCACAGCTGCTGCCGCTGCTGCTGGCTTCGGAGCGGTATTCCAAGGTGATTGTGGTGGGGCGCAAGGCCGTGCCCACGGCGCACCCCAAACTCACGCAGGTGGTCACGGACCTGGACCACCTGGAGGACGTGCGCCTGCAACTCATTGCCGACGACGTGTACTGCTGCCTGGGCACCACCATGCGCCAGGCCGGCTCCAAGGAAGCGTTCTACAAAGTTGATTTCTTGTACGTGGTGAGCTTGGCGGCGCTGACGGCCAGCAATTTCGCCGCGCAGTTCATGGTGGTATCCAGCCTGGGGGCCGATGCCCAGGCCCGGGTGTACTACAGCCGCGTGAAGGGCGAAATGGAGGCCGCCGTGCGGCAGATGCCTTTTCGCGCGGTCCATGTTTTTCGCCCGTCGCTGCTGCTGGGCGCGCGGGCGCAGCCGCGCCTGGGCGAGCGGGTGGCGGCCGTGGCGCTGCGGGTGCTGAAGCCGTTGCTGCGCGGGCCGCTGCAAAAGTACCGCGCCGTGACGGGCGCTGCCGTGGCGGCGGCCATGCTGCGCGCCGCCGAGGACGATGGCGGCGGGGTGCGTGTGCACGAGGCGGGAAGAAGCACCCGCTTTTAGCCAGCAACCCACCTCACCACCCCTGGGCCTATACGGCTAAGTAGCGCCACCAAGCCGGCTCCTTTGGTGCCTACGGATTGGTCAGCTGGCCAATGCACGGGGCGGCGTTGGAAGATTCCTCGCGGGCTAGAACCAGAAAGGCCTTATCGCCGCGGACGAGCTGCGGCGGGAAGGTGGT
>DASVTG010000538.1:0-3245 GCA_036387695.1 Hymenobacter sp.
CTGCCGCCGCCACGCCCGGCGACGGAGCCCGGAAGTGTCCGACCAAAAAGGCCAGCCCGCCACCCAACAGCACGCCGCACGCCACGACCAGCAGGAAAGTCTTCACAACCCCGCCCAGGCCGCGCCCACCAGAGCGCCGGGCGCCTTGGTTGGGCGCCTTGTTCCCCCTGGCTCCAGGCCAAGGCGAGCTCATGTTGGCTTGCTGCTGCATACTACTCGACCGTTCGGTTGCCGGCACTCGTCTCAGCCCCTCTACGAAGCTCGGATACCGTAGTTTCAGACGGACCGGGCAACCTTCCCGCATGAAGCAAAAGAGCATGTTTGCTCAACAAATTTCGGTTGGCCGGCGCCACCTGCGTTGCCTTAGTGTCAGGAAATGAGGGCTGTTTCAGCAGTAAAGTTTTGCCGGACCAGGCGGTGATTGCATGCCGGCCCCAGCGTCATTTTTGCACCAGCAGCCAGTTGAATCCGATGCCCTTGGCGTCGTCCGTTAGCATGTTGGGGCCTATGCCCTTCTGCTGGTCACGGCTCATGTTGGGTTCTGGGTACAGGGTCAGGGTCCCGTCGGCGGCCCCCGTTGCCAGGTCCTTGTAGTGGTTGAAGAAGTAGATGTGGTCGCCGGCCTGGGCGGAGGCCATCAAATCGGTTAGGTCAACTTCGGGCCGGCGCACGAGTTTAGTGGGGAAAACAGGCCGTTTTCCGCGCATCAAGGTCACTTCGGCTTTGCGAAAACGGTAGGCGGCTTTGGCCCCGCACGCCGGGCTCGCAGTCACGCGCAAGGCAACCTTGGGGGCGAACGCAGCACCAGTGAGGGGCACCACCTGGTTGTTTCGCAATACGTTCACCACGGGCGGCGGGCAGCCGGTTTGGGCAGCGGCCGGGCCAACGGTGGCGAGCAGGGCCAGCGCTGCCAGGGTTTTCTTCATGGTTGGTAAATGGGTTAGGTCAGCCGAAAGGGAGTACGATTGGCTTGCCGGGTTACTTGATATACTTTGCCAGCGCGGTTCTAAGCGCTTCCCCTTTCAGGTTGAACGCTACGATTTTGCCGGTTGGGTCAATCAGATAGTTCTGGGGAATAGCGCGGACTTGATACCGCTGCGCGGCTTCGTTTTCGAAACCGCGCAGGTCCGACACCTGGGTCCACACCATCTTGTCGTCCTGAATGGCCTTCACCCATTTTGCGCGGCCTTTTTCATTATCAAGCGACACGCCCAGGATGTCGAAGTTGCGGCCTTTGTACTCGTTGTACACCTTGGTTACGGCCGGAGTTTCTGCGCGACAAGGCCCGCACCAGCTAGCCCAAAAATCGACCAGCACGTACTTGCCGCGGTAGTCGGCCAGCGACACAACCTTGCCCTCCGGCGTTTTCTGGCTAAAGGCGGGGGCCTGCGAGCCCACGGCCACGGCTTTGAGCCCTTGCACCAATTCGCCGTACCGACGGCCTTGCGGGCTGTTTTTGAGGGCCGGGCTGAAGGCCTCGTACAGCGGGGCCACCACCGCGTACTGCGGCTGCTCGAGCATGCCTACGGTGGTACTGAGCACATCGAGGCTCACCCAGGAACTTGGGTTGGCCTTAATGAAAGCCCGGTAGGCTTGCGCAAACTCATTGTTAACGGCTTCGAACTGCGCCTGCCTGCGCGCCTGAAACTCCGGGGACTTCTGCTCTTCGGCTGATGCTTTCCGGGCCTGTGCGGAGGAAACGTTCATCTTGGCAAATACCGTTTTCAACGAAGCTTGCAGCCGCTGGTCGTCCGTCGTGATGGGGCCGCCCGTGACGGTGGCCTTGCGCAACAAATCGGAACTGGTGAGCACCACCGGGCCGGGCTCCAGGTAGATTCGGGTGGCATCGCTCATTCCCAACAGGCCGCTGCCCCACTTGCCGTCGCGCTTTATCACTAGGTCAGCGCTTTGGGGCACGTCCGTGGTGCCCTTGAACTCGAACGTCCCGTCTTTTAACGTTGCGGAGTCCGTAGCCACAAATCCGCGCACCAGGTAGATTTTGGCGGGCGCATTCAGCTGGCCTATTTTCCCTTTCACAGTGAAGGGAATTGGCGTTTGCGCGGGAGCCATCAGCGGCATAAATCCTAAAAAACCAAGTAGGTACTTTTTCATACACGCCAAAAGTGAAGGATTAAGCAGAAATATCTGATTTTACCAACGCATATTCAGCGCGAATGGTATGCGGGCTGATTGTATTTTGTGTCGGCACGGCATGCGCCCATCTCCAGGGAAGTCATCCAACTCGCGCTGCCCCGACTATTTCATTCGAAACCGTGTCGTAGCCGTCGATGATGCGGGTGCGGGCGGCAATAATCTGGCGGGAGTTGGGAAGCGGAAACGCGGGGTCGGATTGGAGGATGCGGCCCATGGCTTCGCCGATGATTCGAGGTTGCGCTCGGTGACGCGGCGGGTACGAACGTCGGCCTGGTGGGCAGCAAATAGCATGGCTGGCCTGCGAAGAAGCTTTCGATTTCGAGGAAGGCCTGCCTGCTGCACGTCGTAGAGGCAGGCGACGATGTCAACGCTCATACATCTCCTGCTGCGTGGCTTCCACCTGGGCGCGGGAATAGGGGTAGCACAGGGCCTGGGCTTCCAGCAAATCAACGGGACGCTGCAATAATTGCCCTAAGGCAAATTTGAGGTTGAGATAATTAGCGGCATAGTCCTCCGCCGACACGGACTCGAAGGCAGCTACGAATCCATGTCGCTGTATAGGCCAAAAGCAGGCGTGAGCACGGAGCCTAGGCGGTGAGGCGCTGCACGCGGTGCTGACCGCAAAAAGTTGCCAAGACGGTTTAATGCGAAATTCAAGAACACATAGGTGACACCTGGGTACTGATTGTTTTTGCTCGTTCAAATAATTCTGCCAGATTTCTTCCTATTCGCTCAGGTAGGATTGAGCCAGGCCGTAGTTGAAAAAATCAAATTTGATTTGCTCCGCGAAATGCGCTTTCTACCATTGCTGAGTGCTTGGGTGAAACACGTATCCGAGCCGCGTTTTGCATTCCACAAGCAGTTAACCGGGGTTGCCATCGGTGATACAAGGCGACAGTTTGAAGCATTTCACTTGCGCCAAATCGAGCATAATGTCCGCGTGGGTGACGATTTTGGGAGTGAACATTATTAGTTAGAATTGAGCCCGAATGCACGGGAGCCGAACTTGATTTTGAATAGACTTTCGTGTTTGAAGACCTCCTGGCTGGTCATGGTTTTTGGCAGGGTCATCAACAAAGTGAATTGAAAAT
>DASVTG010000539.1:0-3784 GCA_036387695.1 Hymenobacter sp.
TGCCGCCAGCCGGCGCGGTGGCACAGTAGCGGTGAATGCCGAAGAAGAAGTGGTGTGCGATGGCCTGTATCGGGCTTATGCGGGCCTGCTGCATCAGCACTACGAGCAGCCCGAGCTAGCCTACAGCTACTTCCCTTTCCCCAACAGCACAGGCACGGTATCCGATGGAAACTTAGCCAGCCTGCCAAAGTCCCATCCCGCCGACGAACCAGCGGCGTAACTGCCCAAAATATTCCTTTTTCAAGACTGACCCCGGTCAAGTGACCAAAAGGAGTTCCTTTTATTGCCCCTGTTTCGGCTGGGCGACTAAAAGGAACTCCTTTTCTTGTTTCAGCCTCGGCCAAATGGTAAAAGGAGTTCCTTTTGCTGCCCCTGCCTCGGCAGGTTGAGGAAAAGGAACTCCTTTTGGTCGCCCGGCCGTGTCAGGAGTGCAAAAAGGGGTTCCTTTTGGTTTCGCGACCTTCTCAACGCTTTAAAATGTTGCGGATGCCGCCGGCCGGGTTCTTTACGTCGCCCACGTAGCGCGGAATGACGTGGATGCTGGCGTGGTCCATACGCTGGCCAGCCGCCGCGCCGATGTTGAGGCCCACCGTGAAGCCGGCTGGGGCGTAATGGTTGCTTATCATGCGTTGGGCGTGGCCGGCCAACAGCCAACAGTCGTTTTGTTCGGCTAGGGACAAATCGAAAAAGTTGGCAACGTGCGCCTTTGGCAGTATCAGCGCGTGGCCTTTACTTATCGGGTAGCCATCAAGCACCGCATAGCTGCGTGTAGTTTCGGTGAGCAGGCGCAGCTTAGGATTAGGGCTGCAAAATGGGCATTTGCTGGCCGGGTGCGTCGCTTGCGTGTAGTGCTGGTACTCGTAAAATTCAGTGTTCTCGTTGCGGAAAATCGAAGGAAACGGCAGCGTTACGGCGCACTGGTACACCGGCTTTTTGTGGAGGTAGTGCTGGCGCAACCCGTCCTGGGCAATATCGCGCCGCACGGCGAAGTAAGCGCGGCCGGCAGGTTTGAGCAGCCGCGCAATGTCCATCAGCACCGCCGTTTGTTCCTCGGCAAGCAGCACATTGAGGACGTAGAAGCACAGGATGGTATCAAACTTCCGCGTCGGGGCTTCCGGGAAATAGGTGGGGTCGTAGCCTTGCGCATCGAAGCCCTTCGCTCGTAGAAATTCCACGTCGCGCCCGTAGCCGCAACCGTAATCCAACACGGCACCCGCCAGCAGGCCGCGCCCGTGCAGCATCCGCACCGGCAGCGAGGGCGCGTCGCGCTCCTTCGCCGTTAGGTGGCTATTTGGGTTGGCGGGGTTGCTCATTTGAACTCGAAAGGATAAGAGAAGCCGAGGTTTTGCGCCGTCTGCAACTGCGGCAATACCTGCCGCTCCAGCCGCTCCCGAAACCAGCCAAACGGCTGTTGCTGCAAGGCGCTCAGGCTTTGGGCGAAAAATACGTGGTAGTCTTCCAGCAGCTTTTCGTGGCCCTGCGCGGCGTGAAACTGAAAGCCCGCGAATTGCAGCCGGGCATACGCCTCGAAGTATAAATCAACCGAAGGAAGCCAGTCGTTTTTGGCCGAGTTAACCGCCTTCGGCGTGGGAATGATATTCCAAAGTTGGTCGTGCGCGACGTATGACCACGGCAAAAAGTGGTCGAGGCTAAGGTTAGCCACCGTCAGCGACTGGCCCGAATAAATACACGTCAGGCCGGGCGTGGCGGCCACATATTCTTTCCAGAACCTCCCGGCGGTGTTCAGCACGCGCACGGCGGGCCTTTCCAGCTTCTCACTCAGGCCAATTACGTTCGGGTTATTCTTTTGCAGGAACCGCACCAAGTGCCAGTAAGTAAAGCCGCGCAAAATGCCCCGGTGCCGCCGCAAATAATCCGCCCATACGGGATGCACTTCGACGGCATCGTTGCTAAACCGGTACAGGGCGCGGGTGCTCTGCCCCGCCAATTCTGCCACGCGGGCGTTTACCTGCTGGTCGGGCAAACCTCGGGTTTCGGCCGCGAAAAATGGTCGGATGAAACGGTACGGCACCCAATCAAGCAACACGTTCACGCGCTTATATAGTAGCCCCAATATTTCGGGCGCTAGCGCCTGTTTGAGTTGAACAAACAAGCTGGGCGCAGTGGGCCGGTTGTCCACCGTCAGATGTTGCGAAACGAAATCCGCAATCGGCCGAAACCCGTCTTGCTTGCCGAAGGAGAGCTTGAAGTAATCCAACGGGTACCACACGGCCGCCACCATGCGCAAGGATAAATCGTGCAACGGAAGCCGATTGTCAGCACTGTCGCCCAACCCGTCCAGAATTGCCAGCAGCCAATAAAACTTATACGAGTTGGTCGTATCTGCGAAAACGGCCGTGAGTTTGGCAACGTCTAATTGGTCGTCTTCGGGGAGGTGCATAAACCGTACTTATTCGCAGGGTTGGCGCAATGCTGCTACCGAAATGTTCAAAGTAGCATCCGTTTGCACGTTGCTATTTTCCACGCAAACGAAAATTCGACGCAGCGGCATTCCAAGCGTTATGGGGCGGGTTTCACTGTTCGGATTATCGTATGACGAGTACAGCATGGCTTCTTCAACCGGTTTGGCTATGCCCTTGCTTGCATACCACTTACGGGCTGCTTGCTCATCTCCGGTGACGAAATAGTAGCACTTCGTTCCTACTGTAGGGGGCGGACTAGTTGTAATCCATGCTTTCGCCGCTACGCCTAATGCCGCGGATGTTCCACCAGTTGAATAAGCCAAAGCCAATCCAGCAACATTGCTGAATGTTACCGGGCCGGCCTTGCCGTCCCTCATTTCCATCTTCACAATCATCCCAAGCGTGCTTCTCGGTAAATCAACCGACACGATGGTACGCGAACTGCCGAGGCACATTTGACAGGTCAGCTTGTTTTGAACAAGCGGAAGCGCGTCCTCTACGATGTAGTTACAGCCAGGGCGTTTCTCTTCATATCGCCTCTTGGTTCCGCCAATGGGGTTTCCTTCGGCATCATATTGAACTTCAAATTGCTTGTTATCGTCGCGTGGCGAATGGTCATACCAGTACGTCCATTTGCCTACTGGTTTATCCTCTCCGTTTATAACCGCAAGCCGGCCCTCCGCAGCATCTCGCATAGAAGGCCAGTGAATAAACCGAACCATGCCTACGGGGGAATTAGTCGCTTTATCCCGCCGGGTACACTGAATGCGCTTTGCATCGGATGCTGCAATCAGCGTATCCGTAATGAGTGCGTTACCCGCATCGTAATAGGTGATTTCATAACGAAAAGCAGCCGTTGGGGGCACACTTTTACGCAGTTTCTGTGCCCATTGTGCTAGTGTCAAGGCTGGCGGGGCAGCCTTCCTAACAGTCGGCGCAGGTTTCTTTTTTACTTGGGCATTGGCAGCTTGTGAAAGCGAACCGATAATAAGCAGGCAGAGACTTAGAGTGGAGTAAAATTTAAATTTCATAGGCAACGGCGGATAGAATTCAATTCTGTGGATGACGCAGGGCACGGCCGATGAGGTCCATACGCTCCACGTCGGAGGGAAAGAGCGGAAGCTGGCGGAATCGTTGAGCAATTTTCGCCCACTCAGCTTGTTGAGTGCGCCCGAGGCGGCCGGCATAGGCTTCGGCGTTCTGGTGCAATACCGTAATTACCCACAGCGGCGCTGTTTGGGGGGCGCGGGCAGCGGCTTCGGCTAACTCCTGCAGGGCGAATATGTCGCCCGCTTGGGGGTGGTTGGCGGCGTATTCAAGAAACTTACCGGCTTCGTCGACTAGCAGCAGAATGCCCGTGT
>DASVTG010000540.1:0-2702 GCA_036387695.1 Hymenobacter sp.
CAACGAGGAGACGCGAAGTGTCGCGTCTCTACACGTCGTTCTTACACGGCGGCCTGTTGCTCCAGGTACTCCTCCCCTTCCTGCACCGGGGCCATGTCCTTAGACTCTTCTTCAGTAAACAAGCGCGAGCGAATAAGAAACCGCACCCCTAGCGGGATTTCCAGCGAGAAGCTGGCGCCGCGGCCCTTGGTCACGTCCACCGTGAGCTGGGTGTGCTGCCAGTACTCAAACTGGCTGGTGCTCATGAAAAAGTCGCAGCCGTGAATCTGGCCCAGCCACACGTCGTTGCCGCCGATGCGAAACTCCCCTTTCTGGAAGCACATGGGCGAGGAGCCGTCGCAGCAGCCCCCGCTTTGGTGGAACATCAGCGGGCCGTGCTCGTCGCGCAGCAGGTCAATGGTGGCCTCAGCGGCTGAAGTGACTAAAACGCGGGGCGTAGGCATATTTTCCAATGGATATAGCGAGGATTCGCCAAGTCGTTAGCGGGCGCGGCGGTAGGTATACGTGGTTCCCGTGGGCTCTTGCCGCACAGTCACTACCTCATCCGGCGCAATGCTGCCAGAATTGGGACGGCTCAGCCACTGATACGCCAGTTGCCGGCTGCTATCCCAATGGTAGTGGCGGTTGCCGATGCTTTTGATGCTTTTCTGCATGGCATTGGGCATGCGGTCGGTGCCAGGCAACACGTCAGAAGGCTCAGCATTGGGGCGCGGCTCTGATTTCTTTAAAGTCCAATCAGGGTTCTTAGCTCCTGGAATTGGCAACGATTGAGCGTGCGTAACAGATGCAGCAACACAAAGCAGTCCAAAAGAAAGCAGAAGGGTTTTCATAAGCTGGGCGCAAAGTTTTCTTTCAAAGACGAATTTGACTACCAAGTTGTTGCCCAAGCAAGAACGTCATGCCGAGCGTAATCGCGCCATCCTGACCGCACTACTAACTATTGATTAGTTGCACGGTAGAGATGCTTCGACCCCGCTCAGCATGACGGACTTTTCAGCCAAACCGCTTCTTAGGGGCCTAAAAGAAGCCCAACTTCTGCTGGCTGTAGTTGATGAGCATGTTCTTCGTCTGGCGGTAGTGAGCGAGCATCATCTTGTGGTTCTCGCGGCCAAAACCGGACGCCTTGTAGCCGCCGAAGGGCGCGCCAGCCGGGTAGTCGTGGTAGCAGTTCACCCACACGCGGCCGGCCTGAATGGCGCGGGGCATGTTGTATAGCTCGTGCGCGTCGCGGCTCCAGAGGCCGGCGCCGAGGCCGTAGAGGGTGTCGTTGGCAAGTTCAATGGCCTCGTCGTTGTCCTTGAACGTGGTCACGGATAGCACCGGGCCGAAGATTTCCTCCTGAAAAATCCGCATTTTGTTGTGGCCGCGGAAGATGGTGGGCTGGATGTAATAGCCCTCCGCCAGCGCGCCGTCTTCCTGGTGGTAGGCGTCGCCGCCCACCAGCACCTCAGCCCCTTCGGCCTTGCCGATTTCCAGGTAGCTCAGGATTTTCTCAAACTGGTCGTTCGAGGCCTGGGCGCCCATCATCGTGTTCATGTCCATGGGGTTGCCGAGCTTCACAGCCTTTACGCGCTCAATCACACGGGCAATGAACTCGTCGTAGATGTCTTCGTGCACCAGCATCCGCGAGGGGCAGGTGCATATTTCGCCCTGGTTGAGGCAGAACATCACGGCGCCCTCAATGGCTTTGTCCAGGAAATCGTCGTCGTGGTCCATCACCGACTTGGTGAAGATGTTCGGCGACTTGCCGCCCAGCTCCATGGTCACGGGGATGATGTTTTCGGCGGCGTATTGCAGGATGAGGCGGCCAGTGGTGGTTTCGCCGGTGAAGGACACCTTTTGCACGCGCTTGTTGCTGGCCAGCGGCTTGCCGGCTTCCAGGCCAAAGCCGTTCACCACGTTAATCACGCCGGCGGGCACCACGTCCTGAATCATTTCCATCAGCACCATGATGCTGGCGGGGGTTTGCTCGGCGGGTTTCATCACCACGCAGCAGCCGGCCGCAATGGCGGGCGCCAGCTTCCAGGTGGCCATCAGCAGCGGGAAGTTCCAGGGAATAATCTGGCCAATCACGCCCAGCGGCTCCTGAATCACCAGCGAAAGCGTGTCCTGGTTCAGCTCGGTGGCGGAGCCTTCCTCGGCCCGAATCACGCCGGCGAAATAGCGGAAGTGGTCGATGCACAGCGGCAAGTCGGCCGCCATGCACTCACGGATGGCCTTGCCGTTCTCGACGCATTCCACGGCGGCGAGGTGGGCCAGGTTGGCTTCCATGATGTCGGCAATCTTGAGCAGCACGTTGCTGCGCGTGGTGGCCGAGGCGTGCTTCCAGGTGGCGAAGGCTTCGTGGGCGGCATCGAGCGCCAACTCAATGTCTTCCTTGGTGGAGCGGGCCACTTTACAGAAGGCCTTGCCGTCGATGGGCGACGGGTTGTCGAAGTACTGCCCTTTCACGGGGGCCACCCATTTGCCGCCGATGAAGTTGTCGTAGTGGGACTTGAACTTGGGACGCTCCACCACGGTGGAGGTCGCTTCTAAGGTTTCAGCCATGGCTTTTATGATGGGAATTAGGTGAAATCGCGAGAACGTAAAGGTCTCTTTTTCACCGGCTGGCCGGGTGTGGTATTATCGCAAAGAGTGCGAAAATTGTCGCAACTTGCAAGAGCACCCCCGACCGTAGGAACGCGCCATGGCGCGTTCCTACG
>DASVTG010000541.1:0-1604 GCA_036387695.1 Hymenobacter sp.
AGACGGCGGATGTGTGCGCCGTGTGGCGCTCGTCGAGCGGGACCATTTTCGATTTCTGGCTGATGGCGCAGCAGGGGTGGGCCACCATCCAGTGCGCCGAGCACGTGGGCACCTACACGCACACCTGTTTCAGTTGGACCGATGTGCAGGACCTGGCCCAAGTGCAGTGGCTGCTGGGGCAAAACCGGCAGTTTCGGCAGGCCCAGGCACGGGCTAAGCGAGCAAGCGCTGTAGCAGCGGCATCACCCGCGCCAGTTGCGCCCGAACCTGGTACCAGTCCGCCAACCGGCGCGGCGTAGCAAAGCCGTCGTTCTGGGCGAGGCGCTCTTGCAATTCTGCCAATTCGCGCAGCACGTCGTCTTCCTCCGCCGAGTCGGCCTGAAAGAAATACGGCCCCAGTCGGCGCTCGGCAATGCCGCACAATAGCCGCGCTTGGGACCAGTGCCAAAATTCGCTGCCATCAGCTGCCTGAACGGACGCCCATAAGCCCGGCAGTGCCAGGCGGTCATTGGCCAGTTTATCGTCCTCCTCGGGCATGAGCAGCGCATCAATACGCGTCAAACCTACACCTTTTTTTCCTCATCCCTCATGACCGACCGGCAGAAATATTACCACCTCCTGGGTGAAGTGTGCGAGCTGATGCCCTCCTCGGCTGTGGACAGCGCCATCCGGGCCGGCTACGGCCGCGCGTTCAAATCGGCGAGCACGCGCCTGCACCACGTCAAACAGGGCAAAGTGGCTTCGCTGCCCGATTTGCTGGCCCTCATTGAGCACTCCATGCCCGACTACGAAGTACCGGCGCACCTGTTGCCGGCCGACGGGCCCGCCGTTGGTGCGCCTCTGTTCCAACAGTAGGCTTGATGGTTACTAAAACCTATCTCTCGCTCTCCCAAAACACCTTTTTCAGTTCACCTTATGCATCTCAACACTACCCCGCTGGCGGAGCCGGCCCCACTTAAAAAGCCGTGCATCCGCGACATGCACGAGCTCGTGACCAAGCACCTGCCCGAAACGCTGGTCAAGCTCACCTCTTTCGACGAATTGCGGCGGCGCTGCACGGAAATCGACGCCGAGCACCCGCACCTGCGGGAAGAAACGCCCGTGGTGCTCCAGAACGAAGCCCGCCGCCGGGCCCGCCACCACCGCCTGCAAGTGGCCGGCAGCCGTACGCCGGCACCCCTCACCGCGAGTCAGGCTTACGTCCGTGCGTAAGCCGGTCGTTTTCCTCAAAGACGCCCGCACCGGCAAGCGGGTGCGCGTGCAGTCGTTGCCTCAGGGCGCCGCTCTGGTGCAGCCCATCCTGGGCTACTGCCACCAGGCCGGCCACTTCACGGTGTACGTGAACGGCTCGACGCCGCTGGACCTGCGCAGCGCGCACGAACAAGGCCGCACCCGGGACGAGGTGTGGCTCGTGGCCACGCCGCCCGCCGGCATCCGCGAAATCGACTGGACCGACTGCCGCCAGGATTTTCAACTGCTTTTGCCCCAAGCCGCCTGATGAACCAGCTGCCCCTCGACCGCAACCCCGTGCCGGCCGCCGGCCCCCGCAACCTCACCGCGCTGCTGGCCCAGTGGCTGCGGCGCATGGGCTTTCTGGTGCAGGA
>DASVTG010000542.1:0-3033 GCA_036387695.1 Hymenobacter sp.
AAACCCAAGTATTTTTTGAAGGTTTTCATTACGAGGCTGATGCATTGATAAATGAAAAAACCCCAAAGCATATTGAAGGTCTTGAACTCAGAATCACCTATCTTGATGAAGAAAGGTTTGAGCATGAAACCTTAGTGAGAATTGAAGGGGGCGAGGTGATTAATCAAAAGATTAAGTAGCGTCTCACTATTTCAAAATAATTCGCATTTACATACGACAGCCTGCCTTCCCCACTTCGGAAAGGCAGGGTATTGCACATAACGGGGAAAAGCCCGCACCTACCGGACGCAACTCCAAGACACTCCCAGCTTCCTCAGCGGCTTCGAGAGGCGCCAAGGGCACTTGGGCGGGCGCATGGGCCAGCCGGGCGCTGCTACGAAACGCGGCCAGCTTCGGCAGCGGCGCCGGAGCCGAGTTTCTGCTTACGTTTGCTTTGCTCCAAAGCATCCATCCTTGCCTTCTTTAGCGCCCATGAAGCACCACCTTTTTGCGCTCCCGGCATTGCTGGGGTTGCTCCTACTGGGGAGCTGTGCCGAGAACAAAGCGCCGGATGCGGCGGCTACCACTTCGCCAGGGGCCCCGGCGGGCCCGGGCGAGGCGCCAGCCGATACCGCCCGCGTGAGCGGCCGGCCCTGCGATATCAAGCTGGCGGGCATCCACTTCACCAAGGCCGTGAACGGGGCCGATACCCTGGCCACCACCGATGCCCAGGGCCGGATGGATTTCCGGGTGGGTGCGAAAAAGGACTTTTTCTGCGACCCGAACGACAACAAGCTTTCCAATAACACGGCCCCCATCCTGCTGGCCAAAGTGGACAACACCAAGCCCTTCACGCTGGTGGCCAAGGTGACGCCCGGCTTCACCGCCAAGGGGCTCTACAACGCCGGCGTGCTCTACCTGTACGTGAACGACCGGCGCTGGCAAAAGCACTGCTTCGAGCAGGACGAGCGCGGCAACCACCGCATCGTGTCGGTTCGCACCCTCGGCACTTCCGACGACAATAACCACGACGTGGTGACCGGCCCCACGGCGTACATGAAAATATCTTCCGACACGCGCACGGTGGCCAGCTACTACTCGCTCGATAAGAAAACCTGGCAGCTGGTGCGCCTCTATAAAAACGACTACCCCGCCACGCTGTGGGCCGGGGTGAGTGCGCAGTGCCCCGTCGATACGGGCACCGTGAGCCATTTCGAGGACATCCGCCTGACGCAAAACAGCGTGTCTGATTTCAGATTGGGCAATTAGCCCCGCTAGTTGGGCCGCGGCGGCGCCTAAGCCGGTGCCAGCACGGGCTCAGGCGTGCTCTTCGTGGGGGCCGTTGCCGCGGCCGAGCCAGTCTCGCGGAGCAGGAGGCTGGCCACGATGGCCAGGCAGGTGCAGGCTATCCAGAACAAGCCGCCTTTTTCAAAGTGGGCAACCGGGTCGGCCAGGCCCAAGGTTTGGCCGTAGAGGCGCGCAAACAGAGGTCCGAGCACGGCCGACACGCCAAAGGTGAGGAAGTTCATGGCCCCGGTGGAGCTGCCTTTCACATGGTCGGGGTTGGCTTCTTTGATGATGGAATACGGAATCATGGCCGCGCCGGAGGCCACGCCAAACAGCAGCAAACTCGCGGGAAGCGGCAGCAGCGTGGGCAGGTAGAGCTGCTGCAAGCCCAGCAGCACCATGCCGCCGGCCCCCAGCCAAATCACGGGCTTGCGGCGGCCCAGGTAGTCGGCCAGCCAGCCCAGCGCCGGGCAGCCCACCACCCAGCCCAGCGGCACCATCGAGCAAGCCCAAATGGCGGCGGCATAGCTCATTTGCCGGTCTTGCTGCAAAGCGGCCACGCCCCAGTTCATGGCGAAAATGGTGGTGGGCGCAAACAGCAGACCCGCCACCAGCCCGCACAGGTAGGACTGCGGGTTGCCAAACACGATTTTGTAGGGCGCCAGCAGGCTCTGGCGGGCTCCGGGCTGCTGGGCCTGCTCGCGGGCATCGTTGGGTGTGATGAAAAACAGCGCCACGCCAGTGGCCAGATTGGCCAGGCCCATCAGTGCCCAAAACAGGCGCACATCGAACCCGCCGTGAATGAGCGGCCCCACCAACGACTGGCCCAGCGTGCCGCCCAACATGCCCAGGCACTGCGTAGCGCCAATGGCCGTGGCCAACGACCGCGCCTGAAACCCACGCGACGCCAGGTACACCGAGCCCGTGAATGCGAACGCCGAGCCCGCGCCTTGGAGCAGCCGGCCGCTATTGCCAGCCACCGAGCCGGGCACTGCAAACAGCAGGCAGCCCAGCGCCACAATGGCGATGCCCGCCGGCAGCGCGTACTTGGCCCCGGTGCGGTCGAGGGCAATGCCCGCCACCAGTCCCGCCACCGAATACGTGTAATAATACGTGCCCAGAATGGACCCCACCCCTGCCGCCGTGACGCCAAACGTGTGAGCCAGCTCCGGTATCATCACCGCCGGCCCCGACCGCACGGCGTATTCCAGGAAGTAAAAAAGCAGCGAGAAAGCCCACGCAATGACGTAGGGCTTGGTGCGGGCAGAACTGCGGGCAAGTTCCATTGAGGCGACTGTTTAGGAATTGAATCTGCCCGTGCACCCAAAGGGCAGGGCTGACTATGTTGACCATTTGCACGCAACACCACCCCGGCAGCGTGGCGGTAAATGGAGCGGTGCAGCGTCTGATATGGAATCTGAGCGGGCTGGCGCTGGGTGGCCAGCTCGGGCACGGGGAAAGGCGCCCACCAGCTAGACGGGCTAGCAACATCAACGGGCAAGGGTGATGGAGGGTTAGCCCATTGCCCGCTCCGATATTGCAGGCCAGCCTGAGTGAGTAGGTGCATGCGCTTGAGCAGCAGCTTTAGCTGGCTCGGTATCTGTCGCGCTTGCCTTGTGAGCTAATAGTCGAAGTGCACAAGGCTACGGTTTGTCTGCGCCTGAGCAATTTTCCGACGTAAACCCGGTTTGGAAATTCAACCCACCGCGCTAATAGTCCTATGAACCTATTGAAGTACGTTGTCCTGATTTATTTGCTAACCGGCCT
>DASVTG010000543.1:0-10605 GCA_036387695.1 Hymenobacter sp.
CGGGCGCCTGGCTTTTCGGCAAAACACCACCAACTTGGGCTTCTCGCGCAAGTTCAGCAACTTGGGGCCCCTGGCTACCCTGAACGTGGCCTTTGGCGGCGAGTTTCGCGTCGATAATTTTCAGATTGGCAAGGGCGAATACGCTTCCTACATCAACGGCGGCCGCCGGGTGGTGACGGGCTTCACAGCCGCGGGCTTCCCCAACTTTGGCCCGGCCGCGGCGGGCGCTCAGGTGTTTCCGGGCTACCAGCCGCAGGACGAGGTGAACAAGAACCGCACCAACGTGGCCGGCTACGTGGATTTGGAAAGCGACATCACCGAAAAGCTGCTGCTGCGCGCCGCCGGCCGGGCCGAAAACTACAGCGATTTTGGCGGCAACTTCAGCGGCCAGGTGGCCGCCCGCCTCAGCGTTCTCGACGGGCTAGCGCTGCGTGGCTCGGTTGGCAACGGCTTCACGGCCGGCGGCACCGGCCAGCAGGGCTTTGGCGTGGCCCCGCTCAAGCAGGAAACCTCCACCAACTACGGCGCCGGCCTCACCGCCCGCATCGCCCGCACCATCACCCTGACGGTGGACGCCTACCAAATTGACATCGCCGACCGCATTGTGCTTTCGTCGCAATTTGCCAAGACCAATGCCGTGGGCACGCCCCCGGTCACCATCGTGGACCAGATTCTGGGCGGCCTCGACGTGAGCCGCGTGCAGTTCTTCGCCAATGCCGTGAACACCCGCACCCGCGGCCTCGACATTGTGGCCAACGAACGCCTTACCCTGGGCCCCAAAAGCCGCCTGACCCTCACGGCCGCCGCCAACCTCAACGAAACCGTGGTGCGCAGCTTCAACAGCTCGTCCACGACCATCAACAACGACCGGACCGTGGGCACCGGCAACCTGCAAAACACGCTCTTTGACCGCCAGCAGCGCACCCGCCTCGAAAACGGCAACCCGCGCTCTAAAGTCAACCTGTCGGCCAATTACGGCTACGGCATCTTCGGCATCGAAGCCCGCACCGTGCGCTTTGGCGAAATTCAGTTTAAAGACGCTGACCCGGCCCGTTCCTTCCTCGACCAGACCTTTGCGGCCAAATGGATTACCGACCTCACGCTCAGCGCCCAACTCATCAAGCAAGTGGGCCTGACCGTGGGCGCCAGCAACCTCTTCAACGTGTACCCCGACAAATTCATCCAGAACCCGCGCAACAACGAGTTCAACTTCTCGGCCGACCCCAGCCAGAGCTACATCTCCACGCTCGACAACACCAACCGCGGCCGTTTCGTGTACCCGGCCAACCAGTTTGGCTTCACCGGGGCCTACTACTTCGCCCGCGTCAACGTCACGCTGCCGTAGTTGACACTACTTATTCAAAAAAAGCCCGTTCTACACCAGGACGGGCTTTTTTGTGTAAGAGCTTTTTGATGAGTTGAGGAAACTGCCTCGGCTTGAAGCAGACCGGCTAGCGGCCACTGTAGGCCAGCCGGGTTCGCTGCGTGCCGCTCAGGTTGCGGGCGAAATACAGGCCGGCTGATACATTGGCCGCGGGGCGCCACACCACGCGGCCATCAGGCGAGGTAGTAAGCTGCTGCACCGTGCGGCCCAGTTCATCCACGATGACTACGGTCTGCTGGCTTGAGCCAGCCAGTTGAAACCGTACCTCGTCTCGGAAAGGCATGGGATGCGGGAGTTGGGCCAATGACTGGCCCGAGCGGGCGCCCAATGCCTGCCTGGTGACCAAGAACGTCAAAGTCACCACCCCCGAGCCGTAAACAGGGCAGGCGTTATCCGTAGCCGCAACCGTAAACGCGTACCGGCCCACTGGCAGCGTGGTCGGCACCTGCCAGGTGAATATTCCTTGGCCGTTGCCCACGCTTTGAAAAACTGTGCCCGGCACCATACCCGCCACGTCGCTGCCCAAGATGAGCGCCTGCCCCGCGTCGGGGTCGGTGGCGGTGAGCGTGAGCGAAACGGCTTGGCCCGGATTAACGGGGATAATCTGACCGAGAAGCTGCGTGCCGGGCGTACCGGTGGGCGCCACGCGCGTGAAAGCCGGAACTTGATTGGTGCCGGCCACCACGTTATACGTGACGTCGCGGGTGATGCTGCCGATTTGCTGCCAGCTTCCGTTCACTCGCCGGTATTCATTCACTTGCGCAGCCAAAGCGTATCGGCCCTGCTGCACCGCGCCGAAGGAGACGGTAGCCAGTTCGCCCGTGGCGGCATTAAGTTGGAAATGAGGGGCAATGACTCCAGTGACGGGGGCGGCGCAGGCCGCCGAAAAAGCCGGCTTGGCAAGCGGCTGCACCAATTGGTACGTCAGCGAATCGCCTTCGCTGTCGAAGGCATTCACGCTGTAGTGCTGCGCCTGCACGCCGGCCACTTGAAAAAGGCGGGTATTGGTGAACCGGGGCGAAGAATTGACCAGCCCGGTGGAGTTGTCTAGTAGCGCCTGCACATAGATTGATTGGGTTCCCGATTGAGTAATGTTGAGAACTTCAAATGCCCGATTTTCAAAATTGATACTTAGCGTCCAGCGAGCGGGAGGCAGTTGCACCGTGCCTTCAAAGGTGATGACTTCGTACATGGAACCGCCGCCAGCTCCTCCGCCAATCGCGCAGCTATTGGACATCGGCACCGAGCTAATGCGCACCAGATTAGTGATGAAGCTTCCGAGTAGAGCCCTGCCACATTCGTCCTTCCCGCACGTTAGCTCGACGTTATTGTCGGTTACCAAAGACGAAACGTCTCTGAAAATTCGGGCTGTGACGCGGTACTGATATGGATTAGCAGCCGTGCCGATGTAGTCGTAGGAGAGGTCGGTGCCCAGTACATGGCTGGCACGTGCCACAAAGGCGTGTGCCCCGCACAGTAGTAGAATGGCCAGGCTGCGAATGAGGAAAGGCAGGCGCATACGCAAAACGGAAGGAGGGGTAGAGTGAGATTTATTGCCAGCAAATGAAGGTAGTAAAACCTGCTGGAAATGTATCTAACTTATTGTGCACCACCTAAAATTATTTGCCAGTGGCCGCGGCTGGAGTGCTTGAGTTGCTGCCCAAAATCTGGAACAACTCGTCCAATTTCGGCGTCAGAATGATTTCGGTGCGGCGGTTCATGGCCTTGTTGGCGGGCGTGTCGTTGGCCGCCACGGGCACGTACTGGCCGCGGCCCGAGGCCGTGACGCGCGCCGGGGCCACGCCGGCGGTGGTCAGCAAGCGAGCAATCTCGGTGGCGCGCAGGGCGCTCAGGTCCCAGTTGTCGGTGAGGCCGGCGGTGCCCGTCCGAATGGGCACGTTGTCGGTATGGCCTTCCACCACTACGTTCACGTCTTTCTGCTCTTGCAGCACGGTGGCCAGCTTCTTCAGAGCTTCCTGGCCTTTCGGGTCCACTTTGGTCGAGCCCGATTTGAAGAGCAGCTGTTCGGAAAGCGACACGTACACTTTGCCGTCTTTGAGCTTCACTTGAAGGTCGCTGGAATTGAAGCTGAGCAGGGCTTTGCTCACGCGGGCTTTCAGGTCGGTCACGGCCTGGTCTTTGTCGGCCAGGGCTTTGGTGAGCTCCGTGAGGCGGGCCTCGCGCACCTTGAGGTCGGCGGCGAGGCGGTCGTTTTCGGCTTTGCTTTTTTGGAGGGAGTTGTCGAGGGCGCCGAGCTCTGCTTCGCGGCGGGCCAGGTCCTGCGCCACTTTGTTGTAGTCCGACGACTTGTTGGCCAGCTCGCGGTCGCTGTTTTTGAGCAGCTTGTCGTAGCTGCTGTTGAGCTGGTTGTAAAGGCTGCGGGTTTTGCGGTAGGCGGCGCCCGTCTCGGTCGAATCAGTCACCAGGCGCTTTTGGGTGAGGCGCAGTTCGGCCAGGTCGTCGGATGCTTTCTTCAGCTCGGCGGTGGCGTTGCGGTACTGGCGTTCGGCGGCTTCTTTGCCTTCGGCATCGGCTCGCTGGCGGGCGCTGAGGTCGTCGTATTTTTTGGCCGTCACGCAGCCATTCAAAAGCGGAGCGGCGAGCAGCGACAAGGCCAACAGGGTAGGGGAGAGTATTTTCACGGAAATGGTAAATAGGTGAAATTGCGGATGATGGGCCGCCCAACAGCCGGGCTGGTTTTGCGTGGCAAGGTAGCAAGTAGCACGTGTTCAGTGCGGCCAAACGCCGATTTCTCCCGCTTTTTTCGGTCTATCTTTGTCTACTTCCCCGTGGGCAGCCTCCCGCTGGTCCCCATCCACCGTCGCTCTTCTCATGGCCTCTGCTCTGAAATTAAGTCCCGAAAACGAGGCACTGCTCACGCACGAATGTGCGGTTGGCAAGGACCTGATTCACGCGCCCGGCCCCGACTTTCTGGACCGTTGCTTTGTGCCGGGCAGCCGCCCGCCGCAGGTGTTGCGCAGCCTGGGCGCGCTCTACAACCACGGGCGCCTGGCTGGCACGGGCTACGTGAGCATTCTGCCCGTCGACCAGGGCATCGAGCACACCGCCGGCTCAGCTTTTGGGCCCAACCCCATGTATTTCGACCCCGAAAATATCCTTAAGCTGGCCGTGGAAGGGGGCTGCAACGCCGTGGCCACCACGTTTGGCACCTTCGGCACGGTGGCCCGGAAATATGCCCACAGAATCCCCTTCATCGTCAAAGTCAACCACAACGAGCTGCTGACTTACCCCAATAAATTTGACCAAACCATGTTTGGCTCGGTGCGGCAGGCCTGGGATATGGGCGCCACGGCCGTGGGCGCCACCGTGTACTTCGGCTCCGAGGAAAGCGACCGCCAGATTAAGGAAGTGACGGCGGCATTTGAAGAAGCCCACCGGCTGGGCCTGGCCACGGTGCTGTGGTGCTACACCCGCAACAACGCCTTCAAAACCGAAAACAAGGACTACCACGTGGCGGCCGACCTCACCGGGCAGGCCAACCACCTGGGCGTGACCATGGGCGCCGACATCATCAAGCAGAAGCTGCCCGAGAACAACGGCGGCTTCACAGCGCTGAAGTTCGGCAAAATCTTTCCGTCCATGTACGACAAGCTCAGCACCGAACACCCCATCGACCTCACCCGCTACCAGGTGCTGAATTGCTATTCGGGGCGCATCGGGCTCATCAATTCGGGCGGGGAAAGCCGCGGCGCCACCGACCGCGAAGAAGCCATTCGCACGGCCATCATCAACAAGCGCGCGGGCGGACAGGGCCTTATTTCGGGCCGCAAAGCCTTTCAGCGCTCCTTTGCCGATGGCGTGGACCTGCTAACCGCCATTCAGGACGTATACCTCGACCCCGCCGTCACGCTTGCGTAAACGGGCACCCGGCCGCGGCCCGTGCCGCAAGGCCGGGGCTATGGCTTATCTTTGGCGCCCCGTTTCGTCCGTCCCGACAAGCCCGCCGCTTGCCGGTTTCCTTCAAAAAATAAAGCTAATAGCCATCAGCTAACAGCTAACCGCTACTAAATATGGCCTGGTTTAAGCGCGTAGAAAAGGGCATCGTTACCCCTACTGAGCAGAAAAAAGAGACTCCCGACGGCCTCTGGTACAAGTGCCCCGAGTGCAAGACCGTGGCCACGATGGCCGAGCACAAGCGCCTGCTTTTCGTGTGCGGCAACTGCAGCCACCACGACCGCATCGACGCGGTGGATTACTTCGAACTGCTCTTCGATGACGGCGAGTTCACCGAGCTCGACGCCGCCCTGACCTCCGGCGACCCCCTGCGGTTTGTCGACACCAAGGAATACCCCAAGCGCATTGCCGCCACGGAGCACAGCACCGGCCTGAAGGACGCCGTGCGCACCGCCCACGGCGCTTCGGCGGGCCAGCCGCTGGTGGTGGCGGCCATGGACTTTAAATTCATCGGCGGCTCCATGGGCTCGGTGGTGGGCGAAAAAATTGCCCGCGCCATCGATTACGCTCGCCGAACCCGCACCCCGTTCCTCATGATTTCGCGTTCCGGTGGCGCCCGCATGATGGAGGCCGGCTATTCGCTGATGCAGATGGCGAAAACCTCGGCCAAGCTGGCCCTGCTCTCCGAAGCCGGCGTGCCCTACGTGAGCCTGCTCACGGACCCCACCACGGGCGGCGTCACGGCCTCGTTTGCCATGCTGGGCGACTTCAACATTGCCGAGCCCGGCGCCCTCATTGGCTTCGCCGGACCGCGCGTCATCAAAGAAACCATTGGCAAGGACTTGCCCAAAGGCTTTCAAAGCGCGGAATTTGTGTTGGAGCACGGCTTTCTGGATTTTATTGTGGACCGCCGCGAGCTGAAGCAGCAGCTGGCCGACCTGCTGGGCATGCTGCGGCCCGCGCCCGTGGCTGCGCCCGAGCAGCGGGAGGCCCGTCGGGTGCCCACAAAAGCACATTAATTGCCTATTGAGGAGGCTTTTTACTTTCGGCACGCTTGTTGAAAAGCCCGTTTCCGTTACCGGAACGGGTTTTTCCCGTATAAGCCCGGAAATTGACTCACCATTTTTCTTTTCCCCCATGAACACCCCCAAATCCCTCCTTTCTGTGCTGATGGCTTTCGTGCTGCTTTTCAGCTCTTGCGCCACTTCGCAGCAAGCCGGTGGCGGCACAACCACTCAGCCTGACCTCTCGACCAACAACGGAACCGGTGCCCGCAAAACGGGCATGAGCAAAACCACCAAAGGCGGCCTGATTGGTGCCGGTAGCGGCGCTGCTGCTGGTGCCATCTTGGGCCGGGTAATCGGTGGTGGCCGCGGCACGGCCATCGGCGCCATCGTAGGCGCTGCCGCAGGCGGCGCCACGGGTGCCGTCATCGGCCGCAAGATGGACAAGCAGGCCGAGGACCTGCAGCGCGACATGCAAAACGCCAAAGTAGAGCGCGTGGGCGAAGGCATCAAAATCACCTTCGACTCGGGCATTCTCTTCGATACCAACGCTGCTACGCTGCGTCCGGCTTCGGTTACTGAAATCGACAAAATGGCCGCCGTGCTCCTGAAGTACCCCGACACCAACGTGTTGGTGGAAGGCCACACCGACGCTTCGGGTTCAGACGCCATCAACCAGCCCCTGTCCGAGCGTCGCGCGCAGGCCGTGGCTGCCGAAGCCATTGCCAAAGGCGTAGCTTCGAGCCGCATCACCACGCAGGGCTACGGCTCGACTCAGCCCATTGCCGACAACGCAACCGCCGAAGGCAAGCAGGCCAACCGCCGCGTGGAAATCGCCATCTACGCCAACGAGAAGATGAAGAAAGCCGCCGAAGCCGGTCGCTTGTAATCTGTAGATGTAACCGAAGCTTCCAGTCCGGAAGTGATATCGTGAAGTGAAAAGGCCGCCCGATTGGGCGGCCTTTTTTGCGTCTTGGCGCGCCCTTGCCCGCTCCACAACCCCGGCCAAAGGCCTCTCGTTTAACACCCGTTGTTTTATCAACCTAAACCTGTATTCAACATGAAAGCCTTCAAATCGTTTTTCCTGCTGTTGGTAACTTTCTTCTTCCTGGCCGCTGGCGCCCAGGCCCAAACTCCCAAGAAAGGGTGGAGCAACAAGGCCAAAGGCGCGGCCATTGGCGGCGGCGCCGGTGCGGTGACGGGAGCCGTGCTGGGCGGTGGCAAGGGAGCCGTTATTGGCGGTGCGGCCGGCGTGGTGGGCGGCGGGCTGTTGGGCCGCAAAAAAGACAAAAAAGAGGACCCGGCCCGTTACGACGCTTACCGGAACAAAAAGAAGTAAGCTCATCATTCCGTTCATATTTCTGGGTTAGGGAACGGCCTTGCTGCACTAGCAAGGCCGTTTTTTATTGATTGACTGTGTACTTTTTGAGTTGTTTTGCCGTTGGCTGCACTGCACCGCCAAGTTTGGCAAGGTGGTTGCAAATGGCGTACTTGCCGGCCTGTTGCGCTTTTTAAGGAGTTGCAGGCCTGTTATTAACCAAAACCTCTTTTAAACATGAAATTTCTTCGTTCGTCTCTTGCTTTTCTGCTGGCCTTGCTGCTGTTGGTAAACAACTTTGCCCAAGCCCAGAGCTCTACTGTATCGACTGAAAAGCCCAAAGGCACCATGAGCAAAACCCTCAAAGGCGGCCTCATTGGCGGCTTGGGCGGTGCGGTAGCCGGCGGCGTGGCTGGCCGCCTTATCGGTGGTAAGTCGGGCACGGCAAAAGGTGCCATCATTGGCGCCGCGGTGGGCGGCGCAGGCGGGGCCCTCATCGGCCGTCGCATGGACAAGCAGGCTGCTGAATTGCGCCGCGACCTGGAAGGCGCCAAAGTAGAGCGCGTGGGCGAAGGCATCAAAATCACCTTCGCTTCGGGCATTCTGTTTGCTACCAACTCGGCGAGCCTCACTTCGGAGGCTGCCGGCAACATTGACCAGCTGGCCGCTACCCTCAAGAAGTACGCCGACACCAACGTGGTTATCGAAGGCCACACCGACGCTTCGGGTTCAGACGCCATCAACCAGCCCCTGTCCGAGCGCCGCGCGCAGGCCGTGGCCAATGAAATCACGGCTCAGGGCGTGGACACCGGCCGCATCACGGCCACGGGCTACGGCTCGACCCAGCCCGTGGCCGACAACACCACCGTGGCCGGCAAAGCTGCCAACCGCCGCGTGGAAGTGGCCATCTTCGCCAACGAGAAGATGCAGAAAGCTGCCAAGCGCGGCCAGTTGTAAGCTAATTCGCTTTCTAGCAACCAATATTGAAAAACCGGCGGCCACGATGGTCGCCGGTTTTTTTGTGACCTGCTCTTTGGCATGAACCAGAAGCAACCTTGCTTCGGGCTGAACGGTACAACCGCTCATGCCTTCACCCGACGCCACGTACGCCTCCCTCCCTGCCGAAAAAGCCTGGGCAGACCACATCATTCTCGACCATTTCTACGGCCACTTGCCGCCCGAGCCGCGCCGCACGCCCATGCGCGAGCTCATTTCTACGGTGCTCTCACACCGCACTACCCACGCCGACGAGGAACTGGCCTACGACCGGATGCTGGAAGCCTTCGGCGATTGGCCCGGTGTGCTGGCGGCGCCCACCGCGGAGCTGGCCCACGCCATCCGCACCACGCGCTGGCCCGACACGCAAGCGCCGCGCATTCAGGAAATCCTACGCCGCATCCAGGCCGAAACCGGTGGGCCGTTCGACCTGGACTTTCTGGCCGACTGGCCGACGGAAAAAGGCATGGCCTGGCTCACCGACATGCCCGGCATTGGCTTGAAAACGGCGTCGCTGCTCTTGCTCTTCAACTACCACAAGCCAGTGCTGCCCGTGGACGCGCACGTGCACCGCGTGGCCCAGCGCGTGGGCTTTCTGGGGCCTAAGGTGTCGGTGGAGAAGGCCCACGGGGTGCTGCTGGCCCTGCTGCCAGCGGATGGCGAAACGCTGTTTAACTTCCACAAGCACAACTACTGGCACGGCCAGCAAATCTGCTTTTTTCTGAAGCCCAATTGCCCGCGCTGCCCGCTCAAAGGCTTTTGCAACTACTACCAAGAGCACTACGGCGAAGCCACGCCAGCCGCCCTGGCCGCTACGCCCACGCAATGGGACCCAGCTGCCTGGGGCAAGCTGCCGCATTGAGGCTGGCTGTTGGCTTGTGGCTGTTAGCTATTAGCTTCGTTATGGCGGCAGTGGTCGTTGAAAACACAAAAAGCTAATGGCTAGTGGCTAACAGCTAATAGCTCCAAGAATGCGCCTCGTCAAGCATCCCGTTCTGTGCAATTACTACGTCACGTATCGCTGCAACGCGAAGTGTGCGTTTTGCGACATCTGGGAAAAGCCCTCGCCTTACATCACGCTGGAAGACGTGGCCCAAAACCTGCGCGACCTCAAGCGGCTGGGGGTGTCGGTGATAGACTTCACGGGCGGCGAGCCGCTGTTGCATCGCCAGCTGCCCGAGTTTTTGGCGCTGGCCCGGCAAATGGGCTTCATCACCACCGTCACAACCAACGGCCTGCTCTACCCCAAAAACGCTGAGAAGCTGCGCGGCTTGGTGGATATGCTGCATTTCTCGCTCGACTCGGCCGACCGTGCCACCCACGATTTGGGCCGCGGCGTGGCCTGCTACGACTTTGTGCTCGAAAGCATCCGCGTGGCGAAAGACCTGGGCGAGCGACCGGATATCCTCTTCACCGTCTTCCGCAAAAACCTGGGCGACCTGGAGGCCGTGTACCGCGACATCACCCAGCCCAACGGCCTGGTTTTGATTATCAATCCTGCTTTCGAATACGGCGACGTGGAAACCGGCGAGCAGCTTACCGCCGAAGAGCTGGACTACCTTTCCGCCTTTGGCAAGCGCAAGGGCGTGTACCTGAACCAGGCCTTCATTGAGCTGCGGCGCGACGGGGGCAACCACGTGGCCGCGCCCGTGTGCCGGGCCGCCAGCACCACGCTGGTCATTTCGCCCGGCAACGAGCTGGTGCTGCCCTGCTACCACTTGGGCGAACAAAAATTTCCCATCGAAGGCCAGTTATTCGACCTTTACAACGCTCCGGAAACCCAACGCCTGGCCGCGCTGGAAGGCCGCCTGCCAGCCTGCGAGGGTTGCACCATCAACTGCTACATGCAGCCCAGCTTTGCCGTGGAAACCAGCAAATACTTCTGGCAAGCGCTGCCCAGCACGCTGAAGTACAACTGGGAAAAAGGCACCTGGAAGCGGCTGGTTGGGGTGGGGTAACGTTTTCCCGCAGTGGGCGCAGTGGTCATC
>DASVTG010000544.1:0-10241 GCA_036387695.1 Hymenobacter sp.
CGCCGTGCCAGGGCGTGAGCCAGTCGTCGACGGCCCGGGTGATGCGCAGGCCGATTTTGTCGGAGTGCGGGTGCTGCGGGTGGATGCTCAGGCGCACGGCGTGCGGAAACTCCTGGGCCAGCAGCCGCGTCCAGGCGTTGCTGCGGCGGATGACTTCGTAGGCCACTTCCTTGCTTTCCTCCTTCACCCGGTTCTTGCTTTTTTCGGGCGCCAGGGCCATGCCGTCTTCCGACACAAAGCGGTGAATGCCGTTGAACATGGCGCGGTGGTGCTCGGTGTCGCGCACGCGGGCCTTGAGCTCGTCCAGCGGCTCGCCGTATCGGTCCACTATCCAGGTGCGGGCCTCGTCGAAGGAGGTGGTGGCCAGCAGGTCTTCGAGGTTGATGACGTCCAGGTCCGTGGTGCCCAATTGCCGCAGTTGCTGCTTCAGCACCTCGTTGTAGGCCGACACGTCCGCGTCGCTCACCTGCACCAGGTCGGCGAACACGCGCCCGTCGGCGCAAATGCTGATGCGGGCACCCGGCGCGTGCACCTGCCGGATGTCGTCGCAGAGGCTCTGCAGAAACGTGAGCGCAATTTCTTCGCCCAGGTCGGGCAGCTTGCCCAGCACTTTGTGCGGGTTGGGCGACTTGGCCGGGAAGGCCGGCAAAATCAGATGTATCGGCAGGCCCTGGCTGATGTAGTAGTGCAGCTTGGGCAGCTGCATTGCAATGCTTTGCTCGTCGGGCGTAACCGGGTCGTCGGGGCCGGTGCGCAGCACCTTGCGGTGCAGCATAATCAATTTGGCCACGCGCCGGGCCACGTCAAAATCTACTTCCGGCGCCACCTCCAAAAACTGCCCGATGGCCGTGGACATCTGCCCGAGCAGCAGCGGCCCGAACATCGTCGAGAGCTGCGGCGTGGTCATCGCCAGCCCGGCACTCAGCATTTCGAGCAGGTTGTCGGTGGCCTGCCCATCGGCCGAACGGTCGAGCAGGCGCAGCCCGAGCACGCCCCAGTGCGCCGCGTACAGCGCCTGCGCCAACTGCGGAACGAGCGCGTCGGCGGGCGCGTCGGTGGCGCCGCCAACTACTATTTCAAACAGCGCCAGCCCGCGCAGCCGGACGCTTTCCGTCTCGGGACTGAGCACGCCGGTGGGCGCTTCGGAATCGAGCAAAGCGGCCATTTGTGAGCGAAGCAGGCGGCGGTGCGGCGCAAGCAACGTGAGCTTCTGGCGCACCAGCGCTTGAAAGCGCAGGGCCAGCGGGCCGATGGGGAGGTCGGGTACGCTGGCTTCCAGTTCGTCGTGGATGCGCTGGTACAGGCCCAGCACGAAGTCATTTTTGGAGCCAAAATAGCGGTACGCCTCAGCCAACGGTTGCTCGGCGGCGGCGGCAATATCCGCAATGGAAACGTGGTTGAAGCCCTGCTTTTCCAAGAGGCCGAGGCCGGTATCGAGCAGGCGCCGGCGCGCCGACGGAGCGGAGAGCGGGAGGGTAGAAAGGATAGTGGTCAAAACGTAAAATAAGAGGCAATAAGATAGCGCTGAATGTCCCGCTAAAGGTAGCCAGACGGGCTTATACAACATTGAACTAGACAGTCCGTTCTGATGCCTTCCGCCGCGTAATCTTCAACCTGGTGCCCAGTGGTTCGTTTGCCTGAACTTCAACCAGTAGAAGCTTGCAGTTGAGTCCTGCAACGTAGAAATTTAAATTTGATGATAAACAAAATAGCCTGGCTGCACCTGCACATCGGCCGCCTGCTCAGCACCCGCAGCCGCGGCAAAGACCGGTACTACATTCCCGGCGGCAAGCGCGAAGCCGGCGAAACCGACCAGCAAACCCTGCTGCGCGAAATCAGCGAAGAGCTGACCGTGGCCCTCGACCCGGCCAGCCTGCAATACGCGGGCACCTTTGAGGCGCCGGCGCACGGCCACCCGGACGGGGTGCTGGTGCGCATGACCTGCTACTGGGCCCCCCGCTACTGGGGAACCCTGCAGCCGGCCGCCGAAATCGAAGAAATGGTGTGGCTCACCTACCGGCACCGGCCGCAGGTGTCGGCCGTGGACCAGCTGATTTTTGACTGGCTGCGGGCGCAAGGCTTGCTGGCAGAATAAGCCGACTATTGAGCCACATGCGCAACAAATAGTGGCGGAAGGCGGTAAGCCTAAGCTGCTGTGTCACTTGCCAGTGCCGGCGATATGCTTTTCAACCTGTCTTTTGTGATGACGAACAAACCCTCTCTGTTGCTGGCCGGCCTGGCCCTGCTAGCCGCCTGCGGCGGCCCAAGCAAACAAGAAAAACAAGAAGCCCAGGCCGACAATCCGGCCCAAACCGTGACCACGCCCGCGGCCGATGCCGTGAACTTGCCGGCGCCCTACACCACCAAGTCCACCACCAACCGCGTGAACGTGGTGGGCTGGCCCGCCGGCAAAACGCCCACCGCGCCCGCCGGCTTCACCGTGGCCGAATACGCCAGCCAGATGCAAAGCCCCCGCTGGATTTACGTGGCCCCCAACGGCGACGTGCTGGTGGCCGAGTCGAGCACCATCCCGACCACGACCAAGAAGAAAGTGGCCGCGAAGCTGGACCTGGACAAGTCCCGCTCGCTGCGCGAAGAAAGCGCCAACCGCATCACCCTGTTTCGGGACACCGACAAGGACGGCAAGCCCGATGTGCACACCACCTTCCTGGCCAACCTGAGCCAGCCCTTCGGCATGCTGGTGCTCGGCAACTCGTTCTACGTGGCCAACACCAACGGCGTGCTGCGCTTCCCCTACGAGCCCGGCGCCACCAAAATCACCGGCCAGGGCCAGAAAATTCTGGACTTGCCCGCCGGCGGCTATAACAACCACTGGACCCGCAACCTGCTGGCCAGCCCCGACGGCGCCAAGATTTACGTGACCGTGGGCTCGGGCTCAAACGTGATGGAGCACGGCCCCGAAAACGAGGTGCGCCGCGCCAACATCCTCGAAATAAACCCCGACGGCACCGGCGAGAAAGTATACGCCAGCGGCCTGCGCAACCCCGTGGGCCTGGCCTGGGCCCCCGGCACCAAAACGCTGTGGACCGCCGTGAACGAGCGCGACGAACTGGGCGACGAGCTGGTGCCCGACTACATGACCAGCGTGAAAGAAGGCGGCTTTTATGGCTGGCCCTACGCCTATTACGGCCAGAACGAAGACCCGCGCCGCAAAGGCGAGCGGCCCGACCTGGTGCAGAAAACCCTGGTGCCCGACGTGCCGCTGGGTGCCCACACCGCCTCGCTGGGCCTGGCTTTCTATGACAAAACCGCCTTCCCGGCTAAGTATCGCAACGGCGCCTTCATTGGCCAGCACGGCTCCTGGAACCGGACGGCGTACTCGGGCTACAAGGTGGTGTTTGTGCCCTTTGCCAACGGCAAGCCCAGCGGCCCGCCCGAGGATTTCCTCACCGGCTTCCTGGCCGGCGGCGACTCCAAGGACGCCTACGGCCGCCCAGTTGGCGTGACCACGCTGCCCGACGGCTCCATGCTGGTGGCCGACGACGCGGCTGATAAAATCTGGCGCGTGAGCGCCAGCGCCAAGTCGATATAACGAGCGGCGCCCCCAAGCCACTGTGCCCTTGCGCCCCGGTGCCCCCGTTCAGAGCCTAACTGGTTCCGGCCGGGCGCACCGGGGCTTTTCGTTGCCTTAACGAGATGATTCTTACCCGCATTTGGCTTGGGGAAGGCCGGGAAACGGTAATCTGCTTTACATTTAGAGCAGTTTCGCTTTCCGATGCGTGCTATGTGCATTCGGTGGCGCCTTTGTCATCCCTAAGCTCTCTTTATGCAACGAACTTATGCCTCATTGGCCGCGCTGTTTCTCAGCGCAGCCGCCCACGCCCAAGCGCCCATCAAGATGCTGCCTTACCCGCAGACCAAGAAGGTGGACACCGTGACCACCTACTTCGGCACGAAGGTGGCCGACCCGTTTCGCTGGCTGGAAAACGACCAGGCGCCCGACACCAAGAACTGGGTGCAGGAAGAAAACAAGGTGACCCAGAACTACCTGGCCCAGATTCCCTACCGCGAAGCCATCCGCAAGCGCCTCGAAACGCTGTGGAACTACGAGAAGTACGGCGCGCCCTTCAAGGAAGGCAAGTACACCTACTTCTCGAAGAACACCGGCCTGCAAAGCCAGTCGGTGCTGTACCGGCAGCTCGGCAGCGAGGGCAAACCGGAGGTGTTCCTCGACCCGAACAGCTTCTCAAAAGACGGCACCACGTCGCTGGCCGGCCTTAGCTTCACCAAAGACGGCAGCCTGGCCGCTTACCAGATTTCGGAAGGCGGCTCGGACTGGCGCAAGGTGATTGTGATGAAGGCCTCGGACAAGTCCTTGGTGGGCGACACGCTGAAGGACGTGAAGTTCTCGGGCCTGGCCTGGAAGGGCAACGACGGCTTCTACTACAGCAGCTACGACAAGCCCTCCGCGGGCAGCCAACTGGCCGGCAAAACCCAAATCCACAAGCTGTTTTACCACAAGCTGGGCACCAAGCAGAGCACCGACAAGCTGGTGTTTGGCGGCGAGAAAACGCCCCGCCGCTACATCGGCGCCAACCTGACGGAAGACGAGCGGTTCCTGGTCATTTCGGGGGCCAATACCACCAGCGGCAACGAGCTCTACCTCCAGGACCTGAGCAAGCCGAACGGCGCCATCGTGCAGGTGGTGGACAACGAGAAAAGCGAAGTGGGCGTGCTCGACAACGTGGGCAGCAAGCTCTACATCGAAACCAACTACAACGCCCCCAACAAGCGCGTGGTGACCGTGGACGCCGCGAACCCCAAGCCCGCCAACTGGAAAGACCTGATTCCGGAAACCAAAAACGTGCTCAACGCCACCACCGGCGGCGGCAAAATTTTCGCCAACTACCTGAAAGACGCCACCTCGCTGGTGGAGCAGTACGACATGAGCGGCAGGAAGGAGCGCAGCATCACGCTGCCTTCGGTGGGCACGGCCGGCGGCTTCGGCACCAAGAAAGAGGAGAAGGAAACCTACTACACCTTCACGTCCTACATCTACCCGCCCACCATTTTCAAGTACGACATCGCCACCGGCAAATCGACGGTGTTCAAAAAGGCGGGCGTGCAGTTCGACCCCACCAAGTACGAGTCGAAGCAGGTGTTCTACACTTCCAAGGACGGCACCCGCATCCCGATGATTATCACCCACAAAAAAGGGGTGGCGCTGAACGGCAAAAACCCCACGCTGCTCTACGCCTACGGCGGCTTCAACGTGAGCCTGACCCCGGGTTTCAGCACGGCCAACATTGTGCTGCTGGAAAATGGCGGCATCTACGCCGTGCCAAACATCCGCGGGGGCGGCGAATACGGCGAGAAGTGGCACCTGGCCGGCACCAAGCTGCAAAAGCAGAACGTGTTCGACGACTTTATTGCCGCCGGCGAGTACCTGATTAAGAACAACTACACCTCGAAAGACTACCTCGCCATTTCGGGCGGCTCCAACGGCGGCCTGCTGGTGGGCGCCGTGATGGCCCAGCGCCCGGACCTGGTGAAAGTGGCGTTTCCGGCCGTGGGCGTGATGGACATGCTGCGCTACAACCAGTTCACGGCCGGTGCCGGCTGGGCCTACGACTACGGCACGGCCCAGGACAGCAAGGAAATGTTTGAGTACCTCTACAAGTACTCGCCCGTGCACGCCCTGAAGCCCGCCAGCTACCCCGCCACCATGGTCACCACCGCCGACCACGACGACCGGGTGGTGCCCGCCCACTCGTTCAAGTTTGCTTCCCGCCACCAGGAATCGCAGAAAGGCCCCAATCCCGTGCTCATTCGCGTCGAAACCAAAGCCGGCCACGGCGCAGGGCGCTCCACGGCGCAAGTCATCAGCGAGGCCACCGATAAAATGTCCTTCATGTTCCAGAACATGAACGTGACGCCCTACCAGAACAACTAGAACGGTTCCCAGACTGGGCTGGGATACGGAGTGGCCCCCGCCCAGTCCCTGCATCGACCCGGAGCGGTTTCACGGGCCGTGTGCGGCAGGGGTGAGGTGAGCCCGCGCCATGTGCACCGTTCGTGAAAACAGCCTAAGAATTGCGTTGAATCGGTTTTTAAGCAGATGATTTTTTGCTTGGCTGGGCACCCGCTCCTTGTTTCGGCGGGTGGAGCGGGCCTTGATTGGCGCGACCTCAGATAGCGCGCAGCCCGCCGCTCAGCTTGGCGGCCCGCTTCGCCGCCACCACCGACGAGCCCAGGCCCACGGCGGCCCCGAGCACCGCCGACGCCACCACCATCGTGCCGGTTGAAATCGGTCCGTTGGCGGATTGCGCCTGCACCCCCAGCACCACGGCCAGCACGGGCACGGCAAAGAGCAGCCCGATGCCCACGCCTTCGAGCAGCGCCCGGGGCAGCCAGCTGGCGCCGGGGGGCAGGGCCGGGGCCAGACGCCCGCGCTTGCGGGCGGCCGTCATCGTGCCGAACGTGATGAGCGTGGTGACGAGGGCCGACATGAACACGGCAGGCAGCAGCACCGACAGCAGGTTGGGCGTGGCCCCTTTGAGGTTCACAAACGGCTCGGAACGCAGCAGCAGCGCCGGAATGGCCGCGTTGACCACCAGGTTGGCCGCGGTTGCTTTCAGGGCGTTGGCGCGGATGAAGTTTTGCATGAGCGGAGCGCGGCTACCAGGGCGCATGGGGTTTGGCGACACGTCAAATTAAAAAAGCCCGGCATTGCCGGCCCGCAGCTTGCTGCGTCCGGCCTGGCCGCCCTTGGGGCCAGCCGCCGCTCACCCGCGCTAGCCGATGATGACTTTTTCGCGGGTGTAAAGGAAAAACGACTGAGAGAAGTCGATGAGCGGGGCCGCCGCGTCCGCGCCGGCCTGCTGCATCAGCCCGGCTTCGTAGGCCCGGAAGTGCGGCAGGGCGGCCTCGTCGTCGAGCCAGAGGCTGGCAATGCCTTCGAACGCCTGGCCCTGGCCGGCCCCGAAGTGCTGGGTGGCCGGCCCCGGCAGGGGCAGCGGCCGGCTTTGCACGTAGCGGCGCAACGCCCCGGCCTCGGCGGGCTGGGCCGCCAGCACGGCGGCGTGCGCGGCGGCCCAGCGCTCGTGAAAATCGTCTTCGCCCACGCCTTCGGCCTTTTTGAGGTAGTGCAGCACCTTCACCCGGCCCGGGCCGGGCCGGGGCACGGGCAGCTCGATTTCGGCCACCAGCAAGTTGAGGATGACGCTGGCGAAATCGTTGAAATTGCGGCCGTCGGGCCGCACCACGTTTTTCACGTAGTCCGACTCGCCGTCGGCCTTCATCGCCTGGGGCGAGTCGTAGTACAGCTCGGTCACGAAATCGCGCCCGAAAGCCTGCTGGTAGGTCGGGTCGGCTTTGGTGCCGAACGCGGCGTCGAAGGCGTGGCTTTGCACGTAGCGCCGCACGCCGCCGGGCGGGCCGTTGCGGGCCAGTTCGCCGTGCACGTGCTCCACGTAGTCGAGGCATTCCTGGTGGGTCTGGCCGGGGCGGCGGCGCACGGCCACCATTTGCTTAATCATGAGAAAGCATTGAAAGTGAAGTAAGTAACAGCTGTTGGCGTTGCTGCAAGCCCAACCCGGCGGGCGGCGCGGCCCAGGGCTAGGCAGCGGCCACGGCCTGCTGAGCGGCCACCAGCTTGAGTGCGTTTTCGCCGGCAATGCGGCCCGTGTTCACGGCAAAGCCCATCGAATTGCCGGGCATGATGAACACGTAACTGTCGCCGTAGATGGCGCAGGCGTCGGTGCCGGCGGCAAACAGGCCGGGAATGGGGCGCCAGTCGGTGCCGATGACTTCGGTTTTGTGGTTGATTTTGATGCCGCCGGTGCTGCCGTAGGCGCTGGGGTAGTGGCGGGCAGCGTAGAAGCGGGGGCCGTCGATGGGGCGCAGGTAGGCGCGGTCCTTGTTGAACAGCTCGTCGTAGCCGCGGGCGCAGCTCTGGTTGTAGGCGGCCACGGTTTCGAGCAGGCCGGCGGGGTCCATGCCGGTTTGGGCGGCGAGGTCCTCCAGCGAGTCGGCCACGAAAAAGTGGGGGTAGCCCTTGGCCAGCAGCCCGGCGATGGCGGCGTCGGGGTTGTCGAGCCGGGTGACGGGAAACACCCGGTTGCGGAAGTCGAAATCGACGGCCATCTTTTCCAGGATGGCGGAGTCGAACACCAGAAAGCCGGCCCGGTCTTTCTGCCGGGCCAGGGCGTTGGCCGTGAACGTGACGTTGGGCATGATGGCCTCGTTCACGAACCGCTCGCCGAGCAAATTCACGAATAAATGCGGCTGGCGGCAGGCCTCGTGCAGCGGCGGCGGAATGCTCAGGTTGTCGGGCATCCCGTAAATCATTTCCATGTTCATCTCGGTGGCGGCCGCGCCGGCTTCCCAGGCCATGCGGATGCCGTCGCCGGTGATGCCGGGGATGCGGAACGAATGCATGTCCTGGCCCAGGGTGTAGCCGGCGTAGCCCTTCACCATCTCCGGGCTGTTGCCAAAGCCGCCCGTGGCGATGATGACGGCGGCGGCGTGGACCTCAACGGCCGCGCCGTCCTTGTCTTCGGCGGCCACGCCCACCGCCCGCTCCCCGTCTTTCAGGATGCGGCGCACGGGCGTTTCGAGCAGAATTTGCACGCCCAGCTCCCGCGCCCGCCCGGCCAGGATGCCGGTCATCGTGCCCGCGGCGCCGGGGCCGGCCACGCCGGAGGGCGGCTTCACCAGGTGCCAGGTGGGGTAGGCCGTAGGGAAATAAGAAGCCGGCTCCAGAAACTCCACGCCCAGCGCTTCGAGCCAGTGGATGGTGTCGCCCGACTTATTGAGGTAGGCCCGCACGAGCTGGGCGTCGACGCGCCAGTGGGTGTAGTCCATGAACACCTCAAACGCCTTGTCCCTGGTGGGCTGGAACTGCCGCAGCCGGGTGTGGCGGCTTTCGATGCCCAGCGGCCCCATGCCCCGGTTGGCCGTGCCGCCGGTGATGGCTTCTTTTTCAAAAACCAGCACCGAGGCCCCGCCCTGCGCCGCCGCAATGGCCGCGCACAGGCCGGCGGCGCCCCCGGCAACAATGATTACGTCCGCGTGAAGAGTTTGCATGGAAGAGGGGGTTTGATTTTAGGGTGAGGCGCACCGTCAGGCTGCTTAAAACTTGTAGGCGGCCGACAGGAAGTAGGCCCGCGGCTGAATCGGGACGACGCTGTGCAGGGCGTTGGGGTTGGCTTCGACCTGGGCCCGGGTCAGGTTCTGGGGGCTGAACGACTCGACGATGGTGCCCGGCGAGGCCGAACCCATGATGCCCAGCGCGTTGGTGAAGTTATTCACGTTGAGCGCGAAGGACAGCTTCTTGGTCAGGTTGTAGCCCAGGCTGGCGTCGAACTGGCTGAAGGACGGCAGCTCGTAGGCGTTGGCCTGGTTGGCGGGCCGGTCGCCGAGGTAGCTCCACTGCACCAGGGCGTAGAATTTGTCGACGGAGTAGGTGGGCGTGAGCGTGAGAATCAGGTTGGGGTTGTTCTCGGCTCGGTTGCCTTTGTAGTCCACAATGCGGTCGTCGTCTACGCCGTTGGCGCCCACGTTGTAGGCCTGCCAGGCGGGGTACTTGGCGCGCTGGGCCGTGAAGGCGCCCCGGACGTTGAGCGCCTTGAACGGGTTGTAGTCCACTTCCACTTCCACGCCAATCGTTTCCACCTTGTTGTAGAGCACGGGCGTGTAGTAGAGCTGGTTGTTCGTGTCGTTGGCCAGCGAGGTGGTGCCCACGTTGTCGAGCAGGCTGTAGAAGGGCGTCAGGGCCACGTTCAGGCGGCTCATGCGCAGCTTGTAGCCGGCCTCGACCTGGCTGATGGTCTGGGTGCGGGGCGCGACGGCGGCGAAGGCCTCGGTCTGGTAGGTCTGGTAGAAGCTCACGTCGGGCGCTTTCTGCCCGCGGGTGGCGCGCACGTACACGGCGTTGTTGTCGGTGATTTTGAAGTTCAGGCCGGCCGAGTACGAGAAGGTGTTGAGCTGCTTGTCGAACGTGATGTCGCGCTGGCCCAGCACGCCGTAGAAGTTGTCGTAGGCCGTGAGCGGGTTGCGGTCGAAGCCGCCCGCCTGGGTCGTGGGCACGGTGCGGTGGTTCACGCCGGCGATGTTGATGTGCTCGTAGCGCACGCCCCAGTCGAAGTTGAGCTGCTCGCCGAAGTTGATGTTGTTGCCCAGGAAACCGGCCAGCTGGTCGTTGGTGTACTCGTAGTTGCCGTAGCCGAACGAGCCGCCCAGCTTGAGGTAGCCCGTGCCGGGCTCCGAAATCTGGAGCG
>DASVTG010000545.1:0-1901 GCA_036387695.1 Hymenobacter sp.
GACGCCGCTCCAGTCGGCGCAGGACGCCCGCAACAGCTACCACTTCATTGCCAGCGGGCAGTCGGCGCTGCCGGTCGACTCGATGGGCAATCCCTGGAATGGCAGCTACGTGTTCTCGAGCGGCAACCTCAGGCTGGACCTGCTGCACAACTTCTTCCTGGAGTGCGGCGCCCGCGCCAACAAAATGCGCGTGTACGAAATGGTGACCGACCCTTGCGCCCGCACCATGGTGGGCTACCTGCTGGTGCGCGGCGGCCTGCACGTGCACGCCTACGCCCTGGCCCTGGAAAAACTAACCGGCGTGGACGTGAAGAAACTCATGCCCATTCCCACGCTCTCGAACAAGATGTTCCCGGAGGCCCGCGAATTCATGAAGCACGGCCTGCACCGCGAGCTGTACACCTTCTCGCCCAACGCCTACAAAGAAGCCGGCTTCATCTGGAACGGCAAGCACCCCGAAGACGGCTCCGAGCTGGTGGTGATTGAGGGCGCCAAAAAGGGCGTGCCTTACCCCATTCTGGAAGAGGAGCCCCAGCTGACTTCGCCCGGCGAGGACAACTTCGACCCCGAGATGTTTGGCGACATCGCCAAGAAGCTGGGCCTGGAAAAGGACCTGAAAAACTACCGCCCGAGCTAGGCTTTAGTCCCCGCAGGTTGCGCCAATGGGCCCAGAGGCCGCGGATTGTTCTGCGGTTTCTGGGCCCTTCTTCGTGCGTTTGCCAAACGGCCATTCCGCGGCCTCGCCCGTACTTAGGGGCATGAAACGTTTTGTGTACTTGGCCCTGCTGGTGCTGGCCGCCTGCAACCAGACGCCGCCCCCTACCGCCGCCCCGGCCGCCCGCAAAGCCGTGCCCGGCCCCGACATTGCCACCCTCACCGACAGCACCGCGCCGGCCGCGCTGCTGGCCTACGGGCGCCAATACCCCGGCTCGGAAGTGCTCATCAAAACGCGGCTGGGCAACATCCGGGTGAAGCTTTACGACGACACGCCCATTCACAAGGCCAACTTTCTGCTGCTGGCCCGCAAGGGCGTGTTCGACGAAACCATGTTCAACCGCGTGGTTCAGCACTTCGCCGTGCAGGGCGGCCAGACCTACAACGCCCGCACCATCCGGCTGAAGCGCTACCGCCTGCCGCCCGAAATCCGCGGCGCGCACTACCACCACAAAGGCGCGCTGGGCATGGCCCGCTACGACGACGAGCAGAACCCCGGCCGCCTGTCCTCCAACACCGATTTCTACTTGGTGGTGGGCGAAAAACTCACGCCCGACCAGTCGCAGTCCATGACCCGCCGCCAGCTCACGCCGGCCCAAACCAAAGCCTACGCCACGGCCGGCGGCGTGCCCTCGCTCGACGGCCAGTACACGGTGTTTGGCGAAGTCATCGAAGGCCAGGACGTGGTCGATAAAATTTCCAACCAGCCCGTGGAGTCCGACAAATGGCCCGTGGAAGACATCCCCATCAAAGTGGAAGTGGTGAGGTAAAGCCGGCAGCTTTCATTCGGACTTGCCTAGATGTGGGGCTCCGGCGACAAGAAAGCTTCGAGCAATGGCAGCAGGCCGCGGGCGTGTTTGGGCGCGGCGCTTGCTTGCTGCACGAAGTGGGCAAAGTCGGCCGTTTCCACCGTCCGAAACCGCATGGACCAATTGGTGAAAGCGCGGCCTTGCACGGGACCGTCGGCCAGCTTGGTCACGCTGCGATGCCGAATATCTGCCGCAATGGTGTCGTAGAGCCGGTGGATGACTTCGGCGGCGCCTTCCAGCACCTGCATGATGTTGCCCTCGCTGTACAGCAACACGCCCGTCACGCCCAGCGCGGCGTTGGTGTCGCGCCAATGAAGCAATTGCCGCTGCAATTCTTCTTCGGTGAGTGGCGTGCTGGCAACGCTGGAGTAAACAAGG
>DASVTG010000546.1:0-8832 GCA_036387695.1 Hymenobacter sp.
GCCCCGACTTTGAACTCAATCACGTCGGCCGCTCCCCGGTGAATTTTCAAATCAATGGCACCGAAAAGCAGGTTGGTGAAATGGTACTTGAGGCCCAGCCGCTCGTAGTAGGGCGTGCTCGATTTGTAGGGCGCGTACACGTAGAGCCCCAGATGCGACACAAACGCCAACCGCCCAAAAAGCAATTCGTGGCCGACAAACACGCCGGCCTTCTTCACGTCGGGCTGCTTGAGGCCGGCGCGGGTGGTGTCTTGCAGGGTGGCTTTTAGGCTGCGGTCGTAGAAGCCTTCCACGCCCGCCAGGAGGTTGGACTTGCGGTTGACGCGCCGGCCCACGGCGGCTGTTATCGAATTCACCAGGTACTTCTTTTGGTCGGCTTCGGAGCGCTGCTTGAAGCCCAGGCTGGTGCTTAGGTTGACGAAGTTTTGGCCCACGTCGGCTGGTTTGGGCGCGTTCGGATTGGCCCGTGGCGCATCGCGCTGCTCGTGGTAGTTGAGGCCCAACACCACCGACGGGAGGTTCACGCCAAAATTGGGCTTGGTGGTGGCGCCGTTGGAGTAGTGGTTCAGCCCCAGGCCCGCCAGCAGACCCAATTTTGGCGTGAGGGCGTAGTCGTACTCGAAGCGCAGCTGCAGCGTGGCGTTTAGGGCCGAGCTGGCGATGGTGTTTTTGTGGTTGGTGTCCTGGTTGTAAGGGTTGGTGAGGTAAGCCAGGCCCGCGCCCAACCGGAAGCTGAAGTCGTGCTTCGGGCCGCGCGAGAACGACTTGTTGATGTAGGGGCTGGCCGCCACCACGTAGCCCAGCACGGGGTTGTGAAAATCGTAGTACGTGAGCGCGAGGCCAATTTTGGGGTATTGATACCAACCGTGCCAGGGCGCGGCCCCGGTGGTTTGGCGCTGTAAGTTCAGTTCGAAGCCCGTGGGGTGCGACACCGCCAAGTGCCGAATGGCATCGGTATGCGCCATGACGATGCTGCCCTGTGCATACGCCCCCACCACCAGCGGCGCACGCGGAGCCGGGATATTTACAGTATCGGTCTGCGCCATCACCGGCGGGGCCACCCACGCCACTGCAAGAAGGGATAAGCCGCTTACCAGCAGCGATGGAAACCACCGTAGCCCCATGAATTCAGTGCAAAAAATATTAGCAAAAGTGCAGTTTGAAGCAGTCGTAAGCGGAGCCTTACCGCATATTATTTCTCCTATCAAGCAACCCTACGCCGCTCCCGGACGCTATAATGCAGGCTCTGAAAGCCAATTCCCAAAATTACCTCCCCCCTTTTTATCCACCCATTTACCACCTAAAAAATGAAAAAGATTATAGTGCTGGCCTTATCGCTGCTGAGCGTATCAGTAGCCAAAGCACAAGATGCTGGCGGGCTCCGCTTCGGTGTAAAAGTTGGCGCGACCTATTCTAGCCTGAATGGCGGCGAAGCTTCGCAAATTGCCGGTCCCAGCTTTAATAACGAACTGGGTTCTTATAAACTGGGGTACAATATCGGCGTTGGCACCAGCATTCCGCTCAGCAGCGATGGATTCTTCTCAATCGCGCCCGAATTGTTGTACAATCGTAAAGGCTACGAAATATCGTCGACCGCAACTTCCGGAACTTCTTCTGTTGAGGTTGAGCAGCAGCGCGTATTACACTACCTCGATTTACCAATATTGGCTAAAATCAATGCTGGCGGTTTATTCTTTGAACTTGGCCCACAAGTAAGCTATTTGTTTGGCTCGAAATTCAAACAGCAAACGACTACGAAGGATGCTAGTGGCAACAAGACCAAAGTTGACAACGACAGCGGATTTCTCGATTACTCGGGTCTGAAGCGCGGCGACGCGGACAAGTCGGACCTTTCCCAGTTTGATATTGCCGGCGTGGCTGGCATTGGTTACCAAACCGAAGGTGGTTTGAGCTTGGGTCTGCGCTATGCACAAGGATTCAACTCGCTGATTGATAGCAAGGACACGGATAACGAGCCCAAGGCTTTCAATACCGCTTTCACGTTGCAAGTAGGCTACTTGCTGCCGTTCGGTAAGTAAGCTCCTATTCGTTTTCAAACGCAAAACGCCGGCTACTTTGCAGTAGCCGGCGTTTTGCGTTTGTGCGCTTTGCTGCCTGGCTGCTTTGCAGAAGAGCCTTGGGCCAAAGCGGCTTTTTCAGGATGGCATTCAGCCAGGTCAGTGTAGACGAGCAGGGTAATAACGGAGTCCGCAAAGCACAATTTTGCACAATTAGGCCATTCGCCTGACAGCTACTGAATCATGCGTTTAACTGCCCGTAAAGTCCTGCTTTCGGCCCGAAGCTCAACCGTTAACCCAAACAAAATCACGCATTTACCGTCTCTAAGTCTGCATTCTGCGGCAGTGATTTTAAAGCCATTCCTGCCTTTACAAAAACCGAATACCTTACCACCCTCACTTTCTTCACTATGAAAAAGCTTCTTCTATCCCTCGGGTTGCTCGCCGGTGCTACCGCCGTCGCGCAGGCCCAAACCACGGGCAGCACCGGCACCCGCTTCGGCCTCAAGGTCGGGGTGGTAGCCGCCACTTTGGCTGGCGACGACAGAGACTTCCAAGGCAACGTTCAGAACCGCTTCGGTTTTCAGGCGGGTGTCACCACCACCACGACCATCGGCGTGGGTGGGCTGTTTGAGCTGCACCCCGAGCTGCTGTACTCCCAACGCGGCTACCAGATTGAGGATGTCTCTAAGACGACTTTTCACAACATCGATTTACCGCTGTTGGCCCGCATAAACGCCGCCGGCCTGGTGTTTGAGGCCGGTCCGCAAGTGGGGTACTTATTCGCACGCAAGACCAAGTACGACGACTCGGCCCGTCCTGACGAAACTGGCCGGGGCCTGCTCAACAAGCTCCAGTTTGGCTACATCGTGGGCGTGGGCTACCAACTGGAAAGCGGCCCCAATGTTGGCATTCGCTACAACGGCGGCATCACCCGGCTCTACGACGGAGACGCCGCCATTGCGGGAGGCAATAAGATTCGCAACTCGGTGTTCCAGTTCCAGCTGGGCTTTGCTTTCCCCGGCGGCAAATAAGCACCTTCGCTTCCATAAAAAAGCCCGATTTCCGCAGCGGGAATCGGGCTTTTTTATGGCCTGTGCCAGCCTTCCGCAGTTTGGCCAAGCAGGCATTGTACTTTCGCGGCAGTACACAACCTGCCCAATAATGAGAAAAACCATTCTATCCCTTCTGCTAGTTGCCGGCCTGCACGGCGCGGCTCATGCACAGCGCGGCAACGTTTCACTAGGCCTCAAGGCCGGCGCTTCGTACGCTAGGTTTGTGGGCAAGCAGGCGGGCAACCAGGAAGGCCTTTTCGGTTTCAACGCCGGCGGCTTCGCCAACATCAGCCTCAGCCAGTTATTTGCCTTTCAGCCCGAAATCCTCTTCTCGCAAAAAGGCTTTAAGTTTAAAAACGTGGAGGATTTGAGCAACCGGGTCAATTACCTGGACGTGCCGCTGTCCTTCCACGTCAACACCAATGGGCTGTTTTTTGAGGCCGGGCCGCAGATAGGCTTCCTGCTATCGGCCAAAACCAAAAACGGCAACCTTTCCACCGACACCAAGGCGGTCTATAACGCCGTTGATTTCGGCTACTTGTTTGGCCTGGGCTACCAGCGCAAAGCCGGCCCTGGCATTGGTCTCCGCTACAACGGAGGGTTTACCAACGTGCGCAAATCGTACCCCCTGGGCAACATGACGGTGCAGGACCAAGCGCGCAACAGCGTTATTCAATTGTACCTGACGTACTCGGTCAACAGCCGCTAGATGGTAAACGAATGAAACGATGAGGTAGTGAGTTTGATGTTACATCGGCGCAAGCTGCGCAGTTCAACCCTCTGCCTCATCGTTTCACTCATTCACTTACTGCGCCGCCGCGTAGTTGCGGTAGAAGTGCGGAATGGTTTCGATGCCCTTCAGGAAATTGAAGACGCCAAAATGCTCGTTGGGAGAGTGAATGGCGTCCGAATCGAGGCCGAAGCCGAGCAGCACGGTATCGAGGCCCAGCTCCGACTTGAACATGGCCACGATGGGAATGGAGCCGCCGCCGCGCGTGGGCACCGGGCGCTTGCCGAAAGTAGTTTCCATGGCGTCGGCCGCAGCTTTGTAGGCCACGGAGTTGGTGGGCGTCACCACGGGCTCGCCGCCGTGGTGCGGATGCACATCGACCGTCACGCCGGCCGGGGCAATGCTGCGAAAGTGCTGCTGGAACAGCTCCGAGATTTCGGCCGAAGTCTGGTGGGGCACCAGGCGCATGGAGATTTTGGCGTGGGCCTTGGAGGCGATGACGGTTTTGGCGCCCTCGCCGGTGTAGCCGCCCCAGATGCCGTTCACGTCGAGCGTGGGCCGGATGCTGGTGCGCTCCATGCTGCTGTAGCCTTTCTCGCCGGCGCTGGCGGGCAGGCCAATGCTGGCTTTGAAGTCGTCTTCGGAGAACGGGGCTTTGGCCATTTCGGCACGCTCCTCGGCGCTTAGCTCGTCCACGTTGTCGTAGAAACTGGGGATGGTGATGTGGCCGTTTTCGTCGTGCAGGCTGGCAATCATCTGGCAGAGGGCGTTGATGGGATTCATCACCGCGCCGCCGTACAGGCCGGAGTGCAGGTCGCGGTTGGGACCGGTCACGGTCACTTCGTGGTAGCTCAGGCCGCGCAGGCCCACCTCGATGCTGGGCACGTCATTGGCCAGCATGCCGGTGTCGGAAATGAGGATGACATCGGCTTGCAGCTTCTCCTTGTTGGCCCGCACGAAGATTTCGAGGTTGTTGGAGCCAATTTCCTCCTCGCCCTCGAACATGAACTTGACGTTGCAGGGCACGCCGCCCTGGCCGTCGCGCATCATCATCTCAAACGCTTTGACGTGCATGTACACCTGGCCTTTGTCGTCGCAGGCGCCACGAGCGTAGATTTTCTCGTCCTTAATCACCGGCTCGAAGGGCGGCGAGGTCCACAGCTCGTAGGGGTCGGCGGGCTGCACGTCGTAGTGGCCGTACACCAGCACGGTGGGCTTGCTGGCATCAATGATATACTCGCCGTACACAATGGGATTGCCGGCCGTGGGGCAGATTTCCACGTTGTTGACACCGGCTTCTTCGAGGCGCGTTTTGAGGAAGTCGGCGGCCCGCAGCACGTCGGCGTGGAACTTGGGGTCGGCCGAAACGGACGGGATGCGGAGCCAGTCCAGCAGCTCGTTGAGGAAGCGGGTTTGGTTATCGGCGAGGTAATTGGCCATGCGGAGCAATTTTGAGGAGGGTTGGGAATGCGGAGGTAAAAGTAGCAGGCCGTCTCAAAACTCCTTTTGGTAGAAATGCTCCTTGTCGAGAATGGCCGCGATGCGCTGGCTGTACTTCCGGGCCCGGGCCAACTTCACCTTGCCGCCAAACACGCGCCCGTTCTTCACTTTAATGGCCTTGACGAGATTAAAATCGCCGGGAAGGGCATTGTTTTTCAGGGAGGCCAGTCCCTGCTTTTCTGCCTCGGCGTAGCCCGCAAAATCAACCGGGGACAGGAACAGGACAACTTCCTGGCCTTGCGCAAGCTCGGGCTCCATCGATTCGTGCAGCTGCCCGGCACCCAATGGCCCCGACCGCAGCCGGACCACCACGGTGTCGGCGGGCGCCCGCCCCTGCCAGGCCTCGCTCACCCGCACCGTGAAGGCAGCATGGTAATAGGCGGTGCGGCTCGTATCGCCGGTGGCCCTGATGATGGTGCCGTGCACGGCCAGGTCGGAATACATCGGGGCGCTTGGGAAGTCGGGGGCGCCATCGATAAGCATTGACCGGTCCATTCGCAGCAGGTCTACCCCCACGCGCCGCAACGCCTTGGTTTTGGTAACGTCAAGGCGGTTGCGATAGAAAAAGTCGGGCTGTAGCACATAACCTGCCTTTTCAGCCGCCGTCAGAAACCCGGCCTTGTGCTGCGCCGCTTCCGCTTCGGTGCGAAACGGTCCTATGGGCGCGGTCTGGGCTAGCAGCGGCGTTTCGAGGGTGGCTGCCGTTAGGCTAGCCGCTAGCAGCAGGCAGGTTTTTAGTAGCATAAAAAGGGTTGCTTTGGGAGATAATAGCCTGATGATGCTTCGGCTGGCCCTATTGCACATCCGGCGCGTTACTGCCGCGCATCCAGCACCCCTTCCTTTAGCATCGCCTCGCCCAACTGCCAGGCTTCGGCCCAGTCTTTTTCGGGGCTTTCGAAGGTGAGTAAGTACAGGGTGTCAGTTTTGGCGTTGGCCAGGGCCATTTGGTAGACCACGCGGGCGTCCGCGTTGGGTAGTGAGCTTATTGCGCACGGCCCGCGTCACAGACGCGAAACCAGGCGTAGCGCGTCGCAGACGCGCGCCAGCGGGGACGGGAAACAGCGCGTAGCTTTGGGCTACTTCCGCTGCTATTCCATCCTACCACCATGGCTTCTTTTTATACCTAGCTGCACGTGGCCGGCCACATGTACCCCCTCCGCTCTTACACCTACGGCGTGCACCAGGCCACCGGCGCGCGGGGCCGCCCGGTCGAGCGCGTGCGCCACGGCCGGCTCGAAGCGGTGGCCGACGTGCCGGACGACACTTTTCTCGAAGCATGGGCCGCCGCCGCCTACCGGCCATTAGACGGGCACGTGGTGTTCTTCGACGCGCAAGGCGGCCCGGCCTACGAAACGGTGAGTTGGGCAGCGGGCCACTGCGTGAACTACCGCGGGCGGTTTGCGGCGGGCAACGCCGCGGAAGGGGCCTATGTATGCCTATTCGCCATCGCCGTGCCCAAGTTTGTGTTCAGCGTCGGCGTGCCGCCCGTGGCGGCGCTGCCTTTTGTGGCCGGGGCCGAAGGCGTGCCCCGCCTGCCGCGCATCAGCGGCGCGCCGCCCTTCACGGTGAAGGGCGCGAAGAACGGCAAGCCCGGCCTGGACCGGAGCGAGTTCGCCCGCCAGCTCACCGGCCAGCTCACCGGCCAGCAGGACGGCTTGAACCGGCTCACCGTGGCCCAGTTCCTGGCCAACCGCGACCAGTATCTACGCAAGGCCCTCCTTATCGGCTACGGCCGCGACCCCAAGGGCGACGCCGTCCAGCAGGAACTCAGGAAAGAAGCACTGCAAGACAAAGTGGCCGAGCTATTAACAGATAATGAAGCATTATCTACCAAAGAAGCACGCGACCAAGCCGAGAAGTGGCTGGACACGCAAGCGGCGTTGCACGACCCCAATCAAGTGGCGGGCGGCCATGCCCACCTCGTCACCGGCCTGGGAGATGCGCGAGTCAATTCCTCGATTGGGGCGCAGTGGCCCAAGCGCATCAAAGGCATCGACATTCACATCCGCAAGTACGCGGCCGGCATGAGCCAACAGGAACGAGAAACTACTTACCTCGACGTCGGCTTGCCGATGGCCTAACGCCATGCTTGTTACTTGATTCCTTTGACATTTTTTCTTCGTTCTCCATGTTCGCCACACTGCTCGCCCGCTTTCCCGACTATACAGTCGTCGAGAAGCCTTCCCCCGAACTCATTGCCCGCTACCGCGACCGGGTATCGCCCGAATTACTTGCGGTATGGGAGGAGTATGGCTTTGGTACATTCTGCGAGGGTTACCTCAAAATTGTCAACCCCGACGACTACACCGACCTACTAGCCGAAACTTATCAGTTAGTTAGCCTGCCATCCGAGGCGCCCCCCATCGTTTTGTTTGCTACTGCGATGGGGGACTTGCTTATTTTGGAGCGCGGCTATTTGGTTCTTGTCTGCTTTCGCCACGGCAATACTGACACGATAGGCAAAACGGTTAAATTGTTTTTCCGCTCAGTTGCCGAAGATTCATACCTCATCGATGTACTGCGTTGGGAGCCCTACCCGGCCGCCCGCGCCCGCTTGGGCGAGCCGGCGTATGACGAGTGCTTTGGCTACGTGCCCCTGCTTGCGCTGGGAGGCCCCGAAGTGGCCGAGAACCTAGAAAAAGTGAAGCTGCGCGAGCACCTCGCCCTCATTGGCCAATTCACCGGCCTGCTCGAACGCTAGCCGGATGAAAGGCAACCCATCCGCATAAACGCATCCGTTTACTTCCGCCCAAACAGCGGCACGCGGCTTTCCGTCCCGCTGCGTAGCCGGCCAATGTTGGCCCGGTGGGTGTAGACGAGCAGCGCCGCCAGCACGAAGCCCACGTACACCATGAACGGCTGCGCCGGCCGGAACGGGGGCAGCAGCTGCAGCAGGGCGAAGCTGACACCCGCCGTCATGGACGCCAGCGAGACGTAGCGAAACAGCAGCAGCATCCCGATGAAGATGAGCATGCACACTCCTACCGGGGCCGGGGCCACCCCCAGCATCATGCCCAGCACGGTGGCCACGCCCTTGCCGCCCCGGAACTGCGCGAACACCGGAAAGATGTGGCCCACAATGGCCAACACCCCACAAGCCAATTTGAAGTACAACTCGTGCTCCGGGGCAATGGCGCCCTGCGCCACAAGCCAGGCGGGCAGAAAGTAGGCCGCCACAAAGCCCTTCAGCGCATCAACCAGCAGCACCGCGGAACCGGCCTTGGGGCCCAGCACCCGAAAGGTGTTGGTGGCACCGGCGTTGCCGGAGCCGTGCTCCCGAATATCGGCCAAGCCAAAGAAGCGCCGGCCTACCCACAGGGCCGTGGGAATGGAACCAAGCAAGTAGGCGGCTAGCAACGCCAGGAAGATGTAGAGGTAGTTCATGCGGAGAATAAATGTAGCGGGAAGGATTGGGAAGGGCGCCGGACCAGCCAAATAAAAGCCCGTCCTGCTGAGCGCAGCCGAAGCATCTCTCCCGCAAGAGTAAATGGAGTCCTCACGCAAAAGAGATGCTTCGGCTGCGCTCAGC
>DASVTG010000547.1:0-12651 GCA_036387695.1 Hymenobacter sp.
CGCATTGTGCTGCGCCGCGCCCTCACCGAGGACGACCTGACGCGCCTGACCGAAATCCGCATCAAACGCATTTCGAAATTCGACGGCTTCAGGGCCGACGAGTACATCCAGAAGCTGGAAGTGGAGCTGGCCGAAGTGGCCGACCACCTGGCCAACCTCACGCGCTACGCCATCAATTACTTTGAGGGGCTGCTGAAAAAGTACGGCGCGGGCCGCGAGCGCAAAACCCAGCTCCGCACCTTCGACGTGGTGACGGCCCAGAAAGTGGCCGTGGCCAACCAGAAGCTCTACGTGAACTACGCCGACGGCTTTGTGGGCTACGGCCTGAAGAAGGACGAAAACGCCGTCACCATCTGCGACTGTTCGGACCTGGACGACATCATTGCCATCAAGCGCGACGGCACGTTCATGGTGACGAAAATTGCCGAAAAGACTTTTGTGGGCAAGGACGTGCTGCACGTGGGCGTGTACAACAAGAACGACGACCGGCTGGTGTACAACATGGTGTACCTGGACGGCGCTTCGGGCATCAGCTTTGCCAAGCGTTTCCTCGTGTCGGGCATCACCCGCGACAAAACCTACGACCTCACCAAAGGCACCAAGGGCACCAAAACCCTGTACCTGACCGCCAACCCGAATTCGGAATCGGAAATCGTCAGCATTCAGCTGTCGGACAAAGCCCCTGCGCGGGTAAAGCAGTTCGACTTCGATTTTGCCGAGCTCGCCATCAAAGGCAAGGGCTCCATGGGCAACATCGTGACCAAGCAGCCCATCAAAAAAATCACCCAGAAGACCTTGGGCGACTCCACGCTGGGCGGCCGCGAAATGTTCTTCGACAGTGTGGTGGGCCGGCTTACCACCTCCGCCCACGGCCGCTACCTGGGCACCTTCGACACCGACAACCACGTGCTGGTGGTCTTCAAGGACGGCAGCTACGAGCTGACCACTCCGGACCCCTCCAACCATTACGACGTGCCCAATATTGTGCTGCTGCGCAAGCACGAGCCCGAAGTGGTGCTCAGCGCCGTGTACATGGACGGGGAAACCAAGTTGCACTACGTCAAGCGTTTCAAGATTGAAACGAGCACGCTGGGCAAGCGCTTCATCTTCATCTCCGAAACCAAAGGCTCCAAGCTGCTGGCCGTGACGGCTAACCCGGAACCGGTGGTGGAAATGAAGGTGCAGAAGGACAAGAAGGCCGACAAGGAAACCGAAAAAATCGGGTTGCACGAGTTCATCGACGTGAAAGGGTGGAAGGCGATGGGCAACAAGCTCAACTACTACAAAATCCACGCCCTGAACCTGCTCACCGACGAAGGTCCCGAGCCGCAGCGCCGCGAAATGGCCAAGAAACGCGCCACGCCCAAGCCCGCCGAAAATGAGCCCACGGCCGGTGCCGAGCGCCCGGAACCGGCGGGAGCCGTCGACGTGACGGCCGAGGAAGTGGCGCAGGCCCGGGAATTGCTAAAACGGCCCAAGGCGCAACTGGGTCTGTTTTAGCACCCGCCCGCTTTCCGTAGAACTTGGCACGTCCGCGGCATGTTTGGGCCGAGGCTTGTTTAATTTGCCCCTATGCGTGTTTTACTCTGGCTGCGCCTCGTGCTTGCGCCCACGCCTTGGCGGCAGGGCTTGCTGGGCGCGTTGCTGTGCTGGGGGCTGGCCGCAGGGCCTGCGGCCGGGCAGTTTCGGCCGCGGCCCCGCAAACCCGAGGCTGCGGTGGCCCCCCCCGCGGCTCCAACTCAAGCCGCGGACCCATCCGCCGTGCGTGCCAAGCTGTTTCAAGCCGCGGCCTTGGCCAACGGTTTCAAAGAATCGGAAGCCCTTGCGGTATACCAGGAAATACTGAAAACGGTGCCGGCCCACTACCTGTCCTTGTGGCAAGCGGCCGTGCTGAGCGTCCGGATTGGCAGCCGCTACACCGACGAAACCCGCAAAGCCGCCTACTTCGAAGCCGCCCGCCAGTACGCCGACCGCGCCTTGCTGCTCCGGCCCGAAGCGGGTGAGAGCAACTACGCTGCCGCCTTGGTGTTGTTCCAGCAGGCCACGCTTTACCGGGCCGGGGCGCGGCTGCGCGCTTTTCGCGATTTGCGCTCGCACGTGTACATCGCCACCGAGCGGCGCCCCGACCTGGCCGAAGCCTGGCAGCTGTTGGGCCGCTGGCAGTACCGCGTAGCGCACTACACCCTGCTCGAACGCGTGTACAGCAAGCTGGTGCTGGGCGGGGTTCCCAATGGAGGCAACAGCCCGCAAGCACTTGAAAACCTGGAAAAGGCCCACCAACTGGCCCCGTTGAACCTGCAGTTCTGCTACGACCTGGCCCGCATGTGCAACTACCAAGGGCGCCGGGAGCGCGCCATCGAAGTGCTGCGCGAAGCGGATAAAATACCCCCCATCACCAGCGAAGACTTGGTGGTGAGCCGACTGTGCCGCAAAATGCTGCCGCCGCTGCTCAAGGCGCAGGCCCGCTCCCAAAAGAGCCCTGCGCCCAGCCTGCCTTCCCCCGTCCGAACGCGGGCTGACTCTCTTGCTTCCCCTGCCAGCACAATCAGTCAGGAATAAGCGCAAAAACTCAGTTGTGCGTTTATTTTGTTGTGGTTTCCGGTCTTAATATAACGTGCCAAATGCGGGTGCCTAAACTACTTTTCGTTTCCCTGGGCATGCTGCAGCTGTTTGCGTGTAACCCGGCCCCAACCGAGCAGCCCGACCTTCTGGTAAACTTGGCCACCGTGCAAAGCGGCCCGGGTGTGCAGGCCGACGAGTTGAATGGCGCCCTATCTCGCGACCCACGCAACACGGCTCTCCTGGCCAAACGAGCCAGCTTGCGCCTGGCCGCCGGGCGGCCGGGCGACGCCCTTACGGATGCTTCCGCCGCGTTGAAAATAGACAATTCCGATGCGGAGCTTTACTTTTTGCAAGCGCGAGCTTATCGCGCTTTAGGCCAGCTGCCGGCCGCCCTGGCCGCTGCCCGCCAAGCGGCCAAGCGGGGCTTTACGGGGCCAGAATTGCCTTTGCTGGTGGGGGAGACCCACCTGGCTGCCCGCAACTATGCCGCCGCGCTCGACAACCTCGACCGCACCTTGCGTCTGGACCCGGACCAGCCGGCGGCGCTCTTCTACAAAGGCTTGGCCTACGCCGCCACCGCGGACACTTCCACCGCCGTTCAGTATTTGCAAGACGCCTTGGCCCGCGACCCCCGCCAGCCCGAAATCCTGCACCAGTTGGCGTTCCTGCTCAATGCGTGGCGCATCCCTGCCGACGCAGCGCGCTATGCTGCCCTGGGCATGCGCCTCGACACCGTTTCCGGGCTGCTGCACTACGACTATGGCCGTCAGCTGGAATTGCAGGGCCACCCCGACAGTGCCTTGTGGTATTACCGCCGCGCGCTAACCCTCGACACCACCGTGTACCGCGCTGATTATCGCCTGGGCCTCGCTGCGGCCAAAGCGCGCCAACCCGTAGCCGTCATCCAGCACCTGCGCCGGGCCCTGCGCCGCAACCCCCGCTTGCCCCAGGCCCGCGCCTTGCTCGCGGAAGCGCTCGAAAGCCAAAACCGGCTGCCCGAAGCCCTCGTTCACTACCGGCAGCTGGTGGTGGAAAACCCAGGCAACCAGCATTGGACGTACAAGGTGTGGAAGCTGAACGAACGAGTGCAGGCGCTTTTGTCCGACAGCCTGCGCCCCGCGCCCCGCTACTACTACCGCCGCCCGCCGCTGCCCGTGCGCCCGCAGCTCATCAGCCCGCTGCCCACCCCAGGCCCCACCACGGGGTAAGCCCGTAGCACAGCTTTCTTACCAATTGGGTAGCTTCCCTCAAAAAGCAGGTGCTAACTTGCGGCCTGCTTTGCCCTTCGGGCACTTTACCCCATTCTTATGCTCAACATCACCCTCCCCGACGGCTCGGTTCGCCCGGTCGAGCCCGGCACGACCGGATACGACCTCGCCGCCAGCATCAGCGAAGGCTTGGCTCGCAACGCCTTGGCCGTTCGCGTAAATGGCGAAGTCCGCGACCTGCACCGCCCGTTCACCGATGACGCCACCGTAGAAATCCTGACCTGGAACGACGCCGCCGGAAAGTCCACTTACTGGCATTCTTCGGCTCACCTCCTGGCCGAAGCATTGGAGGCGCTGTATCCCGGCGTGAAGCTGGCCATTGGCCCGGCCATTGAAAACGGCTTTTACTACGACGTGGACTTGGGCGAGGGACGCAGCATTTCCAGCGAAGACTTCCCGGAAATCGAGAAGAAAATGCTGGAGTTGGCCAAGCACAAGAGCCGTTACAGCCGCCAGGAAATTTCAAAAGCGGACGCCGTTGCCTATTTCCAGAAAAAGCAGGACCCTTACAAGCTGGAGTTGCTTGAAAACTTGGAGGACGGCAACATCACCTTCTACACGCAAGGTGGCTTCACCGACCTTTGCCGCGGCCCGCACATCCCCGACACCGGCACCATCAAAGCCGCCAAGCTGATGAACGTGGCCGGCGCCTACTGGCGGGGCGATGAAAAAAACAAGCAGCTCACCCGCCTCTACGGCATCACCTTCCCTAAGGCCAAGGACCTCACCGAGTACCTGGAACGCCTCGAAGAAGCGAAGCGCCGGGACCACCGCAAGCTGGGCAAGGAGTTAAAGTTGTTTGCTTTCTCAGAAAAAGTAGGAGCGGGGCTGCCCTTGTGGCTGCCCAAAGGAACGGCGCTGCGCGAGCGGCTCGAGCAGTTTCTGCGCAAGGCCCAGGTAAAGGCCGGCTATTCGCCCGTTGTTACGCCCCACATCGGCGCCAAGGAGCTGTACGTAACCAGCGGCCACTACGAAAAGTACGGCGCCGACTCGTTTCAACCCATCAAGACGCCCAACCCCGGCGAGGAGTTCTTCCTCAAGCCGATGAACTGCCCGCACCACTGCGAAATCTACAAAACGGAGCCCCGCAGCTACCGCGACTTGCCCGTGCGCTTGGCCGAATTCGGCACCGTGTACCGCTACGAGCAAAGCGGCGAGCTTCACGGCCTGACCCGGGTACGCGGCTTCACGCAGGACGATGCGCACATCTTCTGCCGGCCCGACCAAGTGAAGGAGGAATTCAAAAAGGTGATTGACATCGTGCTGTACGTGCTCAAGGCCCTGGACTTTCCTGATTTCACCGCGCAAATTTCCCTGCGCGACCCCGAGAACAAAACCAAGTACATCGGCTCCGACGAAAACTGGAACCGCGCCGAAGCGGCCATTCAGGAAGCAGCTGCCGAAAAAGGCCTCACCACCACCACGGAATTGGGCGAAGCGGCTTTCTACGGTCCCAAGCTGGACTTTATGGTGCGCGATGCCATTGGCCGCCGCTGGCAGCTGGGCACCATTCAAGTCGATTACAACCTGCCCGAGCGGTTCGACCTCGAATACACGGACGCCAACAACACCAAGCAGCGCCCCGTGATGATACACCGGGCTCCGTTTGGCTCGCTGGAGCGCTTCGTGGCCGTGCTCATCGAGCACTGCGGCGGCAATTTCCCCCTCTGGCTCACGCCCGAACAATTCATTGTCCTTCCCATCTCGGATAAGTTCATCGACTACGCCAACGAGGTGAAGGCCCAGTTGGAGCAGCGCGAGTTGCGTGGCACCGTGGATGCCCGGGACGAACGGATTGGCCGCAAAATTCGCGATGCCGAGATGGGCAAAATCCCCTACCTACTGGTAGTGGGGGAGAAAGAAGCCCAGGACAACATTATCTCGGTGCGCAAGCACGGCGAAGGCGACCTGGGGTCCATGCCCCTCGATGCCTTCGTTAAAAGCGTGCAAAGCCAAATGGTGGAAGCACAATAGCAACAAAAAACCTGTCATGCTGAGCGCAGCGAAGGACCTCACCAGCGAGAATAAGGGGCTTGCCAGCAGGGCTAAAAGCACTTCGAAAAGCTTCGCATGACGGCTTGATTGCAGGGATTGTAAATAGAATGGGGAAGCCGCTTGCCTTTCCAATTTTAAATACCGATATTTGCCCCCTGATTGCCGGGCCTTACCCGGCCTAAACCGCCCCGAATCTCATTCCCCGCCACTTTTTTAGCAGGAGGACCAAACCATAGCAGCTCCGAATCGTCGGTACGTGCCCCGCCAGCAGGTGGAAGAGCCGTTCAAAATCAACCAAAAAATCCTGGCTCGTGAAGTCCGCCTAGTTGGCGACAACGTTGAGCAGGGCGTCTACCCGACCGACCAGGCCCGGAAGATGGCCCAGGACCAAAACCTCGACCTCGTCGAGATTTCGCCCACGGCCGTCCCGCCCGTTTGTCGTGTCATCGACTACTCGAAATTCAAGTACGAGCAGAAGAAAAAGACCCGCGAACTCAAGGCCAAGCAGACCAAGGTCGTCCTGAAGGAAATCCGCTTCGGTCCCAACACCGACGAACACGACTTCGCTTTCAAAGTGAAGCACGCTCAGGAATTTTTGCGCGAAGGCGCCAAAATCAAGAGCTATGTGCATTTCGTGGGTCGGAGCATTGTTTTCAAAGAGCGCGGCGAGATTCTGCTGCTCAAGTTTGCCCAAGCCCTCGAGGACCTGGCCAAAGTAGAACAGTTGCCCAAACTCGAAGGCAAGCGCATGTTTCTCTACCTCGCGCCCAAGGCTGCGGCTGTCGTGAAGCCCGCTTCAAAGCCCGCTGCGGCCCCCGAGAAAGGCGAGAAGAAAGCCGCCAAAGCGGCCGATTCCAAAGACAAGACCTCTGAAACGGCTCCGGCTCCCACCGAAGCCGCCGAATAGATTTTACCCGGTTGCGGATGGCTTCCCGGACCTTGGTCGGTCAGCATTCAACAACCACAGGTCGGCGCAAGCCAATCAACAACCAACCCTCCAACAACCACTACAATGCCGAAAGTAAAGACGAAATCCGGTGCTAAGAAGCGCTTTGCGCTCACCGGAACGGGCAAGGTGAAGCGGAAGCACGCCTTCAAATCACACATCCTCACGAAGAAGACGACCAAGCAAAAGCGCGGCCTGACCCACACCGGCCTCGTGAGCAGCGCCGACATGAACCGCGTGCGCCAGATGCTAAATATTTAATTAGTAATTGATAATTAGTGATTAAGAATTGTGCCTAGCGCACTTATTCTTTTGCCCTAATTGTCCATTATTAATTGTTCATTACTAATTAATTCACCAGGCTTCCGGCCTTAAGACCTTAACCCGTCGCCGGCTGCCAAAAACTCTCAAGGTTATGCCAAGAAGTGTCAACCACGTGGCCTCGCGCCACCGCCGTAAGAAAATCATGCGTTTGGCGAAAGGCTATTACGGCCGTCGCAAAAACGTGTGGACCGTTGCCAAGAACGCCGTTGAAAAAGGCCTCTTGTATGCTTACCGGGACCGCAAAGTAAAGAAGCGCGAATTCCGCGCCCTCTGGATTCAGCGCATCAACGCCGGCGCTCGCGAGCACGGCCTGTCGTATTCGCAGTTGATGGGCGGCTTGAAAAAAGTCGGCATCGAGCTCAACCGCAAAGTGCTGGCTGATTTGGCTCTGAACCACCCTGCCGCTTTCAAAGGCATCGTGGAGAAGGTAAAATAATTGCCTTTCAGCGCGATTAACCAAGAAAACGCTGGCCCCTGGGTTCAGCGTTTTCTTGTTTTTGGCCATTGCCTTCAGTCGTGACTGCCTGCTCATTCAGCGTTGAAAGCTGCCAGGCAAGCACAGAGTGCACTAAAACGAAAAAACCGCTTCAGCATTCAGCTGAAACGGTTCTCGACGTAGCGGGAGGCGGGCTCGAACCGCCGACCTCAGGGTTATGAATCCTGTGCTCTAACCAGCTGAGCTACCCCGCCGGGTTTTGTGGGTGCAAAGGTAACGCTACAAAAGGCCCCGAAACAAGGTTGAGGGGCAAAAAACACTTCATCATTCTCTCGCGGCTGGTTTTTGACCCTTGTGTGACCAAGCCCCTTCGTCATTACTCTTATGGCTTTGCCTGATACCCAAATCAAAACGCGTTTCGTAGTGGAATTTCCCATCAATGCCTCGCCTAAAATACTTTTTCCTTATTTGGCCACGGCGTCGGGGCTTTCGCAGTGGTTTTGCGACGATGTGCGTTACGTGGAGGGCCACCGCCTCAATTTTATCTGGGACCGGGAAAATCATTACGCCGAAATTTCGGGCCAGCGCCTGAACCGGGCCGTCCGCTTTGTGTTTCTCGACGACCAGCGCCAATCGGTGCCAGACGCAAACTTTTTGGAATTTACCCTCGATTCGTCGCAAGTGACCGACGAAGTGTACTTGCGCGTTGTGGACTATTCTTTGGCCCACCAAGTTGGGGAGCAGCACGAGATGTGGGAGGGCTTGGTGGCCAAATTACGGGAGCAGGTGGGCGGCTAAATGGCGGCCCGCGCGGGTACTTTTTCCGGCGTCCTGTCGTTTCACCTGCGGCAACATCCATAGACCAGTGCAGTGCCTTTGCCTTCCTCATGCTTAAAAAGCTCGATAAGCTCATTCTGAAGGCCTTTGCCGGGCCGTTTTTACTAACGTTTGCGGTGGTGCAGTTCATTTTGCTCACCCACACGTTGCTTAAGTACCTTGACGACATCATTGGGAAGGACTTGGGCACGGGGGTGCTGCTGCAATTGCTGTTCTATTTCAGCGTGCTCATCGTGCCGGTGTCGTTGCCGTTGGCCGTGCTGCTGTCGTCGCTGATGACTTACGGCAACCTAGGCGAACACCACGAGCTGACCGCCATCAAAGCTTCCGGCATTGCGCTCACGCGGATTTTACGGCCCGTACTGCTGCTCACAATCGGCTTGGCGGTGGGCGCCTTTTGGTTCAACGAAACCATTGTGCCGCGCGCCAACCTGAAAGCCTACAGCTTGCTGTGGGACGTGCGCCAGCAGAAATTGGCCTTGGACATTCGCGAAGGCGTTTTCTACAACGGCATTCCGGGGTACACCATCAAGGTGGAGAAGAAAACCGGTGAGAATGGCGACCGGCTGCACGGCGTAATGATTTACGACCACACCCAGAAGTCGGGCAATGCCACCGTGATGCTCGCTGATTCCGGCCGGATGTTCACCCGTTTCAACGGCGCTTATCTGGGCCTGGAGCTTTTCCATGGCCAGAACTACATCGAGCAGCCCGACGCTCAGAACCGGGCGGGAGCCAGTTTCATGCGGCAAGGTTTCGAACACAACATCGTGACTTTTTCCTTGGCTTCCTTTGATTTGGGGCGCACCAAAGAAGACCTGTTCAAGGAAAACCGGATGATGCTCAACATTCCGCAGCTCCATTCCGCCACTGACTCGGTGCAGAAGAAACTGCGCCTAGAGCAGCACAGGCTGCCATTGCAGGTCAATGCTTACTACACGTTTTTGCGCATTGACACCACGGGACGTGCGGCCAACCGCAAAGTGGAAAAGCTGCAGGTTGCCCCCAACCGGCTGGCCGCCGTTTCGGCCCCTATTATTCAGCAGGCCATCAACCGGGCGCAAAACCTCAAGTCTTTCACCACTTCCACGGCCGAGCGGCTGGATGATTACGCCCGTAACTCGGCCTTGTTTCGCATAGAAGTGTACCGCAAGTATTCGCAGTCCGTGGCAGTGTTGCTCATGTTTTTGATTGGAGCGCCGTTGGGTTCTATCATTAAAAAAGGAGGACTTGGGGTGCCGATTCTGGTGTCCATTCTTTTCTTCATAATCTATTACGTGCTCAGCATCATGGGCGAGAAGTACGGGCGGGAATTTGTGATGCCCGTGGGGCTGGGCATGTGGATGTCTAACCTTGTGCTCTTACCGGCGGGGCTGTTCTTTCTTTACCAGGCGTATAACGACTCGGGCTTGTTGGAACTGGATTTCTGGCGCCGCCTGCCGCAACGGCTGGGCATTCCCAGCCTGCGAAAAATCACCGCGCCCGTAGAAGAATAAGCGGACTGAGGAGGCTAAGTCCGGCTAATAACCCCAGGGTTAAAAATTAGCCATCGCGCTTTTATCCTGTTTTTAAATTGCGTACCTTTGCGGCACCCCAATGCGTGGGGTACTCAATCAACATTTTTTACACCCTTAAATCTAAGACGGGGTAACACCTATCAACCGATGATTTTAACCACCGAAGCAAAACAGGCCATCTTTGAAAAGAACAGCCTGCAAAAAGTGAAAACCGATACCGGTTCGGCCGAGGCCCAGATTGGCCTCTTCACCCACCGCATCAACCACCTCACCGAGCACCTGAAGGTGAACAAGAAAGACCACAGCACCCGCTTGGGTCTGCTGAAGCTGGTAGGCAAGCGCCGCCGCATGCTGGACTACCTGCAGCACCGCGAAATCAACCGCTACCGCGCCATCATCAAGGAACTGGGCATCCGTAAGTAAGTCCAGAACCTGAGAGTAGGGAGCCTTCCAACGAAGGTTCCCTACTCTTTTTTTGTTCGGGTCGGTTTTGCGCCGAGGCTGGCCCAGGGCACTGTTTTGCATCGGCGCGCTGTTGTGTTTATTCTGAGTAACGAACGCCCTTGGCGGCGCTCGTTTTTGGCTGCTCGCCCGCTGTCGCTTTTCCAAGCAAATCCCGCTGATGTCCCAACCCCACGCCATTATCAAATCCCTGGCGCTGCCCGACGGCCGCGTCATCACCATCGAAACCGGCAAGCTGGCCAAATTCGCCGACGGGGCGGTTGTGGTTCGCCTCGGCGACACCATGCTGCTCGCCACGGTTGTGTCGGCTCCGAGCCAGCGCGACGGCGTTGACTTCCTGCCCCTGTCGGTGGACTACCAGGAGAAATTCGGCTCGGCCGGCAAGATTCCCGGTTCGTTCCAGCGCCGCGAAGGCCGCTTGAGCGACTACGAAATCCTGGTCTGCCGCCTCGTCGACCGCATCCTGCGGCCGATGTTCCCCAAGGACTACCACTACGAAGTGCAGGTGATGATTACCCTCATCTCGGCCGACAAAGAAGTACAGCCCGATGCCTTGGCCGCTTTGGCCGCTTCGGCCGCGCTGTCGATTTCCGACATTCCGTTTGCTGGCCCCATTTCCGAAGTGCGCGTGGCGCGCATCGACGGCCAGTTCCATATTAACCCCAAGACTTCGGATTTGGAGCGCGCCGACATGGACCTGATGGTGGGTGCTACCGCCGACTCCGTGGCCATGGTGGAAGGCGCCATGAAGGAAGTGAGCGAAGAAGAAATGGTGGCGGCCATTGCCTTCGGTCACGAAGCCATCAAGGCCCAGTGCCAGCTGCAGAAGGAACTCGCCGAGGCAGTAGGCCGTACCGCCGACTCGCCAACCCGCGAGTACCCCAAGTACGAGGAGAACGAGGAGCTGAAAAAGACCATTCTGGAAGCTGTGTACCAAGGGGCTTACGACGTAGCCCGGAGCGGCAACACCAGCAAAGCCGGCCGGAAGGAAGGCTTCTCGAAAATTAAAAAAGAAACTTTAGAGCACCTGCTCGCCGTGGATGCTGAGTTGAACATGAAAATGTTCAGCCGCTACTATGGCTCAGCCGAGAAAAAGGCCATTCGCGACATGATGGTGAAGGAGCGGGTTCGTCTTGACGGCCGCCAGCTCACCGACATTCGCCCCATCTGGTCAGAAATCAACTACTTGCCCGGTGCGCATGGCTCGGCCATCTTCACCCGCGGCGAAACCCAGAGCTTGACCACGGCCACTTTGGGCACGAAGCTCGACGAGCAAATCATCGACCAGCCACTGACCAAGGGCTACTCGAAGTTTATGCTGCACTACAACTTCCCCGGTTTCTCAACCGGCGAGGTAAAGCCGAACCGTGGCGCTGGCCGCCGCGAAATCGGCCACGGCAACCTGGCCCTGCGCTCGCTGCGCCAGGTGCTGCCGCCCGAAGAGGAAAACCCTTACACCATCCGCATTGTGTCGGACATTCTGGAGTCGAACGGCTCTAGCTCAATGGCCACCGTATGCGCCGGCTCGCTGGCGTTGATGGACGCCGGCGTGAAGATTTCAGCCGCTGTGGCGGGTATCGCCATGGGTTTGGTGCAGGACAAGGAAACCGGCGAATACGCGGTATTGAGCGACATTCTCGGTGACGAGGACCACCTCGGCGACATGGACTTCAAAGTGACTGGCACCGAGAAAGGCATTTGCGCTTGCCAGATGGACATCAAAATCCAGGGCTTGAGCAATGAGATTCTGACTGCCGCGCTGCACCAAGCCCGCGAAGGCCGCCTGCACATTCTGGGCGAAATGGCAAAGACCATTGCCGCGCCGGCTGCTGAGTTGAAACCTCACACGCCTCGTTCGCACAAGATGCTAATTGACAAAGAGTTCATCGGCGCGGTAATCGGGCCAGGTGGCAAAGTCATCCAGCAAATTCAGAAGGACACCAACGCCACGGTCATCATCGAGGAGAAGGATGAGAAGGGCCACGTGAGCATTTACGCTTCCAACCAGGAAGACATGCAGGGCGCCATCGACCGCATCCGCGCCATTGCGGCGCAGCCGGAGGTGGGCGAGGTGTACAAGGGCAAAGTGCGCAGCATCCAGCCCTACGGCGCTTTTGTGGAAATCATGCCGGGCAAAGACGGCTTGCTGCACATCTCGGAGGTGACGCACGAGCGCATTCAGACGCTGGAAGGCTTGTTGGAAGTGGGGCAGGACATCGACGTGAAACTGGTGGAAATCGATAAGAAAACCGGTAAGTACCGACTCTCGCGCAAGGTGCTGCTCCCGAAACCGGAAGCGGCGGC
>DASVTG010000548.1:0-3732 GCA_036387695.1 Hymenobacter sp.
TTCCAGTATTGCCGATACCCTGCAACGCCTCATCTTCTACCTCGCCGCCATTGAAAGCAACGACGACGCGGTAATCCTTCTCGAAGAACCCGAAGCGCATTCCTTTCCCGTGTATGTGGCGCAGTTGGGGCAGCGCATCGTATCGAGCCGCAACAACCAGTTTTTCGTGGCCACGCACAGCCCCTACCTCATCACGGAAATCCTGGAGGAAATGCTCACCGATGAGGAGCTGCGGCCGGAGCTGGCCATGTTCGTGGCCTACTACGAGGACTACCAAACCAAAGTGCGGCAGCTGAGCGAAGAGGAAATGAGCGCCATCCGGGCCGATGGCCTGGACGTGTTCTACAACATGGCGCGCTTCGTGCCGGGCCCCGACACCGACTTCTAGCACATGGCCGCTCCGACCCCGGTGCTGTTCGTGCCCGAGTGCTTTGCCGATACCGCCGTAACCCTTACCCTCCTGCGGGAAAACCGCGCCAGCCAACCACGTCTGCGCAACTTTGTTAGCCACGGCCAGGGCATTAGCAAAGTGGGCAATGCCATCCAGAAGCAACCGGTGGCGCCCGGCAACACCCGCCGCGTGGTGGGCATTGTGGATTTGGACAAAGATTTCTACCAGCATCCCCACTTGCGTGGATTTACGCGGGTGCTTGGCGGCAGCCTGACGCGCAAGGAGCACCCTCATGCCCTGCTGCAACACGTTGATTTCCCCAGCCAATTCCTGATTGCCATCAACCCCGCCTGCGAAGTCTGGCTGCTGGAACGCACCGCTGAGTTGGGCAAGGCGCCCGCCGATTTTGGCCTGCCGAATGATTTGGAAGCTTTCAAGGACTTCTGCAAGTCAGCTGAAGCCGAGCGCGACCCGCGCCTGCGCAAGCTGCTTGCCGCCGTGGCCACGGCCTACCATCCGGCCTACCGCGCCCTGGCCGAATTTGTGGCCGACATCATGGACCTGGGCCGCCCCCTGCCGTAAGCCGCTCTACGGTTTACCTTTGAAAGAAGCATCCTGAACTGATTTATCTACCCTATCCAGCGAAGTGCATGAGGCAAAAAGACTACGAGCTACCCAAGCTGTTTGAGTTGCTGGAAAAGCCGCTTGGATGGCAGTTAGTGCTGCTTGTGCTGCTGGCGGTGCCTCAAACAGTGCTGGCGCAGGCCCAACAGCTGCGCAGCCTTCAGCCCAAGCTGGCTCCTAGCCTGCAACTCACCGCTGCCTCCCGCGCCGCCCAAACCGTGCGCGTGAGCGTGGCCAACCCAGCCGCTTTTCGCCAGTGGGCCCAGCAGTACCTGCCCGCGGCGCAAGTAACCCAGCCCAGCGCCTCCCCGCACACCCTCACCGTAGCTGGCCTCGACGCCGCCGCGCTAACCAAGCTGGCGGCCAGCCCGCTCGTTGATTTTGTGGATGTGCCCGACCGCCGCGCCCGCGAAGAGCGCCGGCTCAACAATTCTGACTTGTCGGTGAATGCCGTGGCGGCCGTGCATGCCCGGTTTCCGAAGCTGGCTGGTCGGGGCCTCACCGTTTCGGTGAAAGAGCAGCCGTTTGACCCCGCGGACATCGACTTCAAAGGCCGGGTGGCGACAGCTGGCCCCTTCCCCGGCCCGGCCTCCGACCACGCCACGGCCATGACCACGCTCATAGGCGGGGCCGGCAACACCGACCCATTGGGCCGCGGCGTGGCCCGGGAAGTGCGCCTAACCACGTCCGACTTTGCGCGCCTCCTGCCCGACGACGGCCAGCAGCTCACCCAAGCCGGCGTGTCGGTGCAAAACCATTCCTACGGCGTTGCCATTGAGAATTATTACGGCGTGGAAGCGCTGGAGTATGACCGGCAGACGCGGCAGTTTCCCACGTTGCTGCACGTGTTTTCGTCTGGCAATTCGGGCTTGCTAGCCAGCCCCAGCGGTGCGTACCAGGGCATCGCGGCGGTTGCCAACAACACGGGGCAGTTCAAGATGTCGAAAAACACCTTGAGCGTAGGCGCCACCGACCCCAGCGGGCAAGTAAGTTCGCTCAGCTCGCGCGGCCCGGCGTACGATGGCCGCGTAAAACCCGAGCTGGTGGCGTATGGCGAAGGCGGCTCGTCCGAATCGGCGGCGCTGGTGTCGGGCATTAGCCTGCTGTTGCAGCAGGTCTACCGCGACCAGCACAACGGAACCCTGCCGCCCGCTGCGCTGCTGAAAGCCGTGCTGCTGAACAGTGCCGATGACTTGGGCCGGCCGGAAGTGGATTTCGTGAGCGGCTTCGGCCAAGCCGATGCCCTGGGTGCCGTGAACACCATGAGTAACGGACGTTTCTTCGGCGGCAACGCGACCCAAGACGCCGAGCAGGTTTTCACCATCACCGTACCGGCAGGGCAGCAACAAGTGAAAGCCACCTTGGCCTGGGCCGACCCCGAAGCCGCAGCGAATGCTCCCCGCGCCCTCGTCAACGACTTGGACCTGGAACTCGTGTCGGCCAGTACCGGCCAGCGCTGGCGGCCCTGGGTGCTCAGCACCTACCCCAATGCCGACTCGCTGGCACTGCCCGCCCGCCGCCGCGCCGACCACCTCAACAACGTGGAGCAGATTACGCTAACGGCGCCCGCGCCCGGCACCTACCAGTTGCGGGTGCGGGGTTTTGCGGTTCCGCAGGGGCCCCAGGCCTTTGGCTTAGCTTACGAAACCAGCGCCCCAGGCTTGGATTGGGTGAGCCCGGCCCCTATGACGAACGTGCGGCCCGGCGCTGCCAGCACCCTGCGGTGGCACTGGAATGGCCCGCCCACCACTGCGCGGCTGGAATACCGCCCGTTGGGCCGCGCCCAGTGGCGGCTTGTGGATGCTGCTGTGCCGCTGGCAGCCAACCGCTACGCCTGGCCCGTGCCCGATACCTCTGCGCTGGCCCAGCTGCGGTTTGTGGTCAGCAACCAGGACTTTACCTCCGACACCTTCGCTATTGTGCGGGCGCCCGCCGTGCAGGTGGGCTACACCTGCCCCGAAGAAACCTTGTTGCAATGGCGCAACGTGCCCGGCGCCACCGGGTACCAAGTGTACCAGCTCGGCGCCGAGCGCCTCGTGCCCTTCGCGCAAACCACCGATACCACCGTGGTGCTCACCCGCGCCCAGATGGAAACGCGTTACTACGCCGTGGCGCCCCTGCTGCGCGGCACCGCCACAGAGCCAGGGGGCACCATCGATTTTGCTACTCAGGGCACGGCGTGCTACTTCCGGTCGTTCCTGCCCCAGCAGCTTGTGGATGAGCGCATTCAATTCAACGTGGTGCTGGGCACGGTCTTGCGCCTGAAGTCTGCCACTCTGGAACGGCAGGGAGCGGCCGGGTACGAGGCCGTGCAAACCATTTCCCCGGTCAATCAAACCGCTTTTGCTTTCACCGATTTACCCGCTGCCGCCGGGCGCTACCTCTACCGGGTGCGGCTGGAGAATGTGGCGGGCCAGCTATTCTACAGCCAGCCGGAGGAAGGATACCTGCTGGGCGCCGGCCTGATTCAGGCCTACCCCAATCCCGTGCTGGCCGGCGCTCCGCTCACCGTCGTTGCCAATAGCACAGCACCCGTGGCCATGCGCCTCTACGATATGCTGGGCCGGTTCCAGCGCACCGCTACCGCCGAGGGCCTCATCAACCTAATCGAAACCAGTGGATTAAAGCCCGGCCTCTACCTGCTCCAGGTGCAGCAGGACAACAAAGCCGGCCAAACCCTGAAGATTGTCATTCAATAAACCCCAGATTCAGCTACA
>DASVTG010000549.1:0-2310 GCA_036387695.1 Hymenobacter sp.
TGTTCAGATGCATGTTTTAGCGGGCCAAGCCTTTTGCCTAGCCAGACACCGCTACCACTGAGGGCCGCAATCCCAACGCCGCCCCGGCTTGCTACGTTAGGTTAGGATATGACCAAAGCCGTTTTCATTGCCACCGCCGAGCCCTACAGCGGGAAGTCGCTGGTTGCGCTTGGGCTGGTGAACCTGTTGCTGGGACAGGCCCGCAAAGTGGGCTACTTCAAGCCCATCATCGACCACGACCCCGCCGAGCAGCCCGACCCGCACCTCGACACCATTGTCCGGCATTTTCAGCTGCCCCCGCCCGCCGCCACTTACGCCTACACCCGGCCCGAAGCGCTGCGGCTGCTGGAAGCCGGCGCCCAGGGCGAGCTGATTGACGCGGTAATTCACAAATTCAAGCAGTGGGAGGAGCAGTACGACTTCACGGTGGTGGAAGGCAGCGACTTCGTGGGCGCGGGCACGGCCATTGAATTCGACGCCAACGTGTCCATCGCCAAAAACCTGGGCGTGCCGGTCATTCTGGTGGCCTCGGGCGCGGGCAAAAGCACGGCGGAGCTGGTCAGCGCCGTGCTCACGCTGTTGCGCGGCTTTGAGGCGCGCGAGGTGGCGGTGCTGCTGGCCGTGGCCAACCGCGTGCCGCCGGCCCAGGTGGCCGACGTGCAAGCGCTGCTGCGCAGCCAGCTGCCGGAAGCCGTGCTGCTGGCCGTCATCCCCGACGACCCGAACCTGCTGCACCCCACCATGCGCGAAATTCACGCCGGGCTCGGTGGCAAGCTGCTCTTTGGTGAATCCGGGCTGGGCAACCAGGTCGACAACTACGTCATCGGGGCCATGCAGGTGCCCAATTTTCTGAATTACCTCAAAGACAACGTGCTGATTGTGACGCCCGGCGACCGGGGCGACATCATCGTGTGCGCGCTGCAAGCCAACCAGTCGGCCACGTTTCCGCGGGTGGCGGGCATCGTGCTCACGGCCGGCTCCGAGCCCGACGCGCCCATTGTGCGCCTGCTGCAAGGCCTGCCCGACGTGGTGCCCATCCTGGCCGTGCCCACGGGCACGTTTGAGACGGCCACCCGCGTGGGGGCCATCAAGTCGCGCATCTCGCCCGAGAACCCCAAGAAAATCCAGCTGGCCATCAGCACCTTTGGGCGGCACGTGGACGTGCACGCGCTGGAGGAAAAACTCGTCAGCTTCCAGCCCGAGGGCCTCACGCCGCACATGTTTCAGTACCGGCTGCTGCAGTGGGCCAAACGCTCGCGGCGCCACATCGTGCTGCCCGAAGGCAACGACGACCGCATATTGCGCGCCGCCGCGCTGCTGCTGCACCAAGACGTGGTGGACCTCACCATCCTCGGCGACCCCGGCGAAGTGGCGGCCTCGGCCAAACGCCTGGGAATTAACCTGCCCGCGGGCCACCTGCGCATCGTCGACCCCGTGAAGGCCGAGCACTATGAGGCTTACGTGGAAACGTTTTACGAGCTGCGCAAGGACAAGGGCGTGAACCAGGACATGGCCCGCGACCTACTGCGCGACGTGTCGTACTTCGGCTCGATGATGGTGTACCAGGGCCACGCCGACGGCATGGTGTCCGGGGCGGTGCACACCACGCAGCACACCATTCGGCCGGCCTTGCAATTCATCAAAACCAAGGCCGCCGTGTCGGTGGTGTCGTCGGTGTTTTTCATGTGCCTGCCCGACCGGGTGGCCGTGTTCGGCGACTGCGCCGTGAACCCCAACCCCACGGCCGAGCAGCTGGCCGAAATTGCCATTTCCTCGGCGGAGAGCAGCCTGGCTTTCGGCATTGAGCCGCGGGTGGCCATGCTGTCGTATTCCTCCGGCACTTCCGGCGCGGGGGCCGACGTGGACAAGGTGCGCCAGGCCACGGAGCTGGTGCGCCAAAAGCGGCCCGACCTGAAAGTGGAAGGCCCCATTCAGTACGACGCGGCCGTGGACCCGCTGGTGGGCCGCCAAAAGCTGCCCGATTCGGAAGTGGCCGGGCAAGCCAGCGTCCTCATTTTTCCGGACCTGAACACGGGCAACAACACCTACAAAGCGGTGCAGCGGGAAACCGGCGCGCTGGCCATTGGCCCGGTGCTGCAAGGCCTGAACAAGCCGGTGAACGACCTGAGCCGCGGCTGCACCGTGGAGGACATTTTTAACACGGTAGTCATCACTTCCATTCAAAGCCAGCAAGGGTAGCGTGGACTCTGTGAGTCCGCGCCTGCCCGAATGATGTGTTTCATACGCGGACTCGCAGAGTCCACGCTACGTTCTCTTTATGAATATTTTTGTCGTCAATTCCGGGAGCAG
>DASVTG010000550.1:0-10265 GCA_036387695.1 Hymenobacter sp.
CAACGCCCCGACCCGCAGGTGCTTGATGACTTGCCAAGCCACAAAGCCTGCCACCAATAGGAATCCAGCTGCCGTTCCAATGAAGCCAACCGTACTTACCGCGAAACCGGGCCCGTGGCCCACCGCTAAGGCCACGGGCACCAGCAAGCATACCAAAGCCAACAAGCCTGCCCACCCGCGCACCAGCCCTACGGATAGCCGAGCAGGAGTCAGCCCTCGTAACTCAGTTTCCCAGTAGCGCAGCAGGCCAGCGGCAATGAGAACGAGCGGCGGCAGCAGCGGCAGCATGTAGCGCTCCTTCTTTTCGGGCACGGCGCTGAGCAGCACAAAAGCCAGCAGCAGCCAGCCCAGGCCCAGCAAGTAGGGCACGTAGCGGCCAGCCCGGGGCCGGGCGTAGGGCACGGCCAAAGCTACCCAGGCCACCGGCGCCCACACGCCCACAAACACCGGAAAATTCCAGTAGTACCAAAACGGCTGGGCGTGCCGCTCGGCCCAGGCGCCCACTTCGGTGCGGGCCACGGCCAGCGCAGCCGGGCCTACTTCGTGCTGCAAGGCCAAATACGTCGGCCAAGCCAAGCCAATAATCAAGCCCACGCCTACGGCCAGCAACAGGCCCGCGAGGCGAGGCCGCACGGGGCCACGACTGGGATTGAGCGGCGAAAAAAAGGCCACTGCAAACGGCACCAGCATGGCGTACAGCACCACCGGCCCCTTGCTCAAAAACGAACCTCCCAAGAGCATTCCGCCCAGCACAAACCAGCCCAAGGCGCCGCGCTCGGCGTTCCAGGCGCGCAGCAGGGCCCATAAAGCCCCAAGCATGAAGCTGTTGGCGAAAATGTCCCATTGGCCTTCGCGCCCCACGGTGATGAGCAGCAGGCTGCTGGCCAGCATCAGGGCGGCCAGCCAGGCGGTGCGGCCGGGGGCGTCTGCCTCGCCGGGCTGCTCGCGGACCAACTCCTGCACCAGCCCCCAGAAAAAGAACACCAGCAACCCCGCCATCAGCGCCGCCGGCAGGCGCAGCAAAGCCGGGTTTTCGGTGGGCCCCACCAAGCGCTGCATGCCGGCCACGGCCCAGGTGGGCAGGGGCGGCTTGGCCAGGCGCAGTTCGCCGTTCATGGTCGGAATCAGCCAGGAGCCGCCGGCCGCCATCTCGCGGGCTGCCACGAAGTTGCGGGCCTCCATCAGCGTGACGGGCGCGCTGCCCAAGTGCAGCAGGCAGGTGGCGGCGCACACGGCCAGCAACACCAGCCGCCGCACTCGACGCGTCCCAATTTGCGGCATGGTCATAAGTGGAAAAGTGGTTAGAAGCTGGGCAGGATAGAATTGATGGAGCAGAGCTAAGCTAAAATGCGCCCGTACTTTTACCCCGAAAACTAGTCGTTGGTGGACCAAAGTAAACGGGCAAGCTCGCCGTGATAGGTGGTTTTTCAAGCCGGCAGTGGGCTTTTTTCATTGGAGAATGGTTAGCTTGAACGTTGTGGAGCCACGCCGAAAAATACTGTCGAGCCTTGGCCGTCTCCCCTGGTCCGCCAGCCGAAACCAAGTCCGTGAACGCACCGCCATCGGCCAAGCAACCCAACGGGACTTTACGGCTAAGGTTATTACGGCATCCGCTGCAAGCCGGCGCTAGCGCTTCGGCAGTGGCAATGAATAGAAAAAAACAGCACCCATTGATGTCCCAAGTCACCCAATCGGCAAAATCATCAACCCTAAACCCGGCCTCACCGGAGCCGGCCCGTTACGGGCTCTGGCTGTTGCTGCTGGTGCTGGCCGTAGGGCTGGGCGCCAGCCTCAACGGCTGGGGCGTGCTGGAAAGCAGCGAGGCGCGCTACGCCGAAATTGGCCGGGAAATGCTGGCCAACCGGGACTGGCTGCACCCGCGCCTGTTGGGCATTCAGCACTTCCACAAGCCGCCGCTCACGTACTGGCTCACGGCGGTGGGGCTGGCCGTGGCGGGGCCCACCGCCGTGGGGGCACGCCTGCTGCCCATCGTGGCCGTGCTGCTGCAGGTGGCCTTGATGTACGGCTTGGGTCGGATGTTTTTTGGCGGCGACCGCCGCCGCGCCCTGGCCGTGGCGGCGGTGTTCAGCACCTTGCCGGTGGTGCTCATCTCGGCCCTCAACCTCACCACCGACGCCTACCTGCTCACCCTGGAGCTGGCCGCCACTTACGCCGTGCTGCGCTACTACGCCGAAGCGCGGCCCGGCTGGCTCTACTTGTTTTGGGTGGGGCTGGGGCTGGCCTTTCTCACCAAAGGCCCGGTGGGCTTTGTGCTGCCGCTGATGGCCATGCTGGGGGCCCACTTTCGGCAGCCCCGGCAGCGCCGGCCCTACACCGTGCACCACGCCCTGGGCTTCGTGCTTTTTATGGTGGTGGGACTGGGTTGGTACGCCTATTTGGCCTATGAAAACCATGCCTTTGTGCGCTATTTTCTGTTTGAGCACACGGTAGAGCGGTTCGCCAACCCCGAAACCTTTGGGCGGAGCAAGCCGTGGTGGTTCTACCTGGTGCTGGCTCCGTTGGGCAGTTTGCCGTGGTCGGCGGCGCTGCTGGCGCGGGCCTGGCGCACCCCGTGGGCCGAAGTGCCTCGGGTCTGGCGCAACGTGCTGGTGTTTTGGGTGCTGGTGCCGTTGGTTTTTTTCTCGCTGTCGGGTTCCAAGCTGCTGCTCTACGTGCTGCCCATTTTTCCGGGGGTGTCCTTGCTGGTGGTGCATTACTTGGGGCGGTGCTCCGAGGCGGTGCTGCGGCGCTGGTACGTGGGCGTGGCCTGGTTTTTCGGCGGGTTGCTGGCGGTGCTGGGCTTGGCCTGGGTTGTGGCCGCTACGGGCAAGCTGCCGCTGGTGGTGAGCCCCTGGGTGGCGGTGTGGGCCGTGCTGGGAGCCGGCGCGTTGGCCGGGCAGCACCGCTTGTGGCGGTCCGGCACCGCGGGCACCCGCCTGCTACTAGTGCCAGTGGTTGGCACGCTTTTCATCCTGCTCAGCGCGAAAAGCATCCTGAGCGGGAACGAGCTGATTTTTAGTGGCACCCGGCCGCTCGCGGACCGGCTGATGCGCCCCGATTTTGCCAACTGCCAAGTGGTGGTGTACAATCAATTGCTGCCATCTCTCGCGTTTGAATTGAAGCAAATACCGGTGTCGCTGTTCGATGGCAACCTCAGCCTGAGCCGCGAAACGCAATTTGAGCCCGACCAGTCGTGGCGCCGCTTGCTCATTGATTTGCAGGACCGCAAGGCCCCGCACATTCCGCTGGTGCAGCGCTGGCCCCGCTCGCCGGTGCTGGTGGTGAAGGGCAAACTGATACCGGAGCGCGAATGGCTGCGCGCCGGCCTCACCCGGGAGGAAGTCATCGGGCCCTGGCGCATTTACTCAGCCCCCTAGGTTGTGAGGATTTTTAAGTTAAAAGTTGAGAGTTAAAAGTTAAAAGCCATGCTGATGTTCTTTAACTTTTAACTCACCGGCCATGCCCACTTTCCTCCGCGAAATCATTCGGCCCGCCGCCGAGCTGCCCGAGGCCGACGTGTGCCTGGTCGGTCGGCCTATTGACTATGGAACGGTGCTGGAAGGCGGCCGGGCCGGCGCGGCGGGTGCCCCCGACGCCATTCGCCGGGAGCTGCGCCGCTACCACAAAACGTACAACCTTGAGCACGACGTCAGCCTCGACGCCCTGCGCATTGCCGACGCCGGCAACCTCGATTTGCGGAGTCATGACCACCTCCAAAACCACGCCCTTATTCGGGAGCAGCTGGCTGCACTTCTGCGGAAGTACCCGCGCGTAGTGGTGCTGGGCGGCTCGCACGATGGCACCTATTCCACGGTGCGCGGCCTCCAGGACGCCACCGACGGCCAAGCCGTGGGCGGCATCAACTTCGACGCCCACGCCGACGTGAAGGACAAACCCGAAATCAGCAGCGGCACGCCCTTCGGCAAGCTGCTGCGTGAAGGAATAGTGGCCGGCCCACGATTCACCGAAATCGGCCTGCATTCCAACCTCAACACCCAGGAGGACATCGACTTTCTGCACGAGCAGGACGCGCACATCGTGCCCCTGGCGCACGTGCAGAAGGACGGCGTGGAACTGTACCTGAGCCGGGCACTGGGCCGCGCCACCAAGGATGGCCCCGCGTTCGTGAGCTTCGACCTGGACGGTTGCGCCGAAGCTTACGCCCCGGCCGTGTCCGCGCCCAGCGCCGACGGGTTTACGCCCCGCCAAGCCGTGGAAGCCGCTTTCATGTCGGGCCAAAACGAGCAGGTCCGGCTGTTCGAAGTCGTGGAGCTAAACCCCCATTACGACCGCGATAGCCAGACCGCACGCTTGGCCGCCACCATCGTTACCGCCTACTTGACGGGCGTGGCGGCACAGTTAATCAAACAACCGGCGCGCTAGCTGCCCACGCCGCCGCGGTAGAGCGGCGGAATGGGCGGCGACTGGTAGGGCTTCGACGGCTTGCGGGTCAGGGGCACTCGTTGGGCGTAGCCGCTTGGTTTCTTTGTGCCACTGCCGCGCCGCCGGCCGCCGGTGAGCAGCCACGCCGCGCCGGCCGCCAAAATCCCGGCTCCAATCACGGCGGCCTGCAGGGGCAGCTTGTCTTTGGGCGCGGGCGGGAGGTGCTCCACGCCGCTGGCGTCGGTGCGGGCGGGCTCGTTCACGTAGCGGCCGTGGGCTGGCACGGGGTAGTTGTTGGCCAGCTCGCGCAAGCCGGCTGCTGCTTCGGGGCCGGTGATGACCGGGCCGTGGCCGCAGCCAATGGCCTTGGGCTCGAGGTCGGCCAGCAGCTGCACCGAGCGGTGGGCGGCTTCCCAATCGTAGTTGAAAGGCGTGCCGGCCCGGCTGATTTTGGGCCTACCCAGCAGCACGGCCGGCACCGAGTCGTGGTGGCAAGTGGCAAAGGCATCGGCCCCAATCAGGGTGCGGTCGGCTTCGCGGAAAAAGGCCAGCTGCCCCGGCGCGTGGCCCGGCACGTGCAGCCAGCGCCAGTTCATGAGGTGCGGGGCGGCGGGGTCGTCGGTGTTTAGGGCCTGCGCCCGCGTGCCCAGGTTGGGCAGCTGCGAAGGGAAGAAACGGCTCATGAAGGCCAGCGAACCGCCCACGGTGGGGTCGCGCGGCGGGTACTGCGCCAGGCCGGTCACGTAGGGCAACTCCAGCGGGTGCACCACCACGGGCACCTGCCAGTGGTCGGCCAGCTCGATGGCGGAGCCCAGGTGGTCGAGGTGGCCGTGGGTGAGCAGGATGGCCTCGGGCCGGGTGCCGGGGAAAAACAGCTTGTCGGCCGCCGCGATGATGCTTTTTGAGCTGCCGGGCAGGCCGGTGTCAATCAGTACCCATTCGCCGGGCGTGCCCGTTTCAACGAAATACACATTAACAAAGCGCTGAATGCGGAGCTGGGTGACGCCAGGGGCTACAGTATCCATGAGAGGAGGGGCTAGTTGGAGCACGACCTTACGCAAATTTTGCGCTTCGGGGTACAACTGGCTGTGTCTTCGTTTCCGGTGATTAGGGACCTGCTTGGCGTTAAATACACTATATCAACGATGCCAAGGCTCTATGTAATAAGCTCCACTGTTGCCATGGCCAACGCTTGTTCTCACCCAGCGCAAGCCACGTCCCAACCCGGCTAAGAAGCTGTTTGAGCTAACAAAAGCACGGATGTAGCGACGCCTACCTGCGTCTCGGCGTTGAACGATTAAAGCCGAACGGCGCCCGAACGGCGCGGACGACGAGACGCAAGTAGGCATCGCTACCTCGTGCCGAAGCCTAAAACATGAACGCAAACCGCCGCTAAGGCTTTGGCGCCCGGGGTTCGGGTTCGGGGCCGAGGGTGGGCTCATGGTACAGCACCCGCAGCAGCATCGTGCTGATTTTGGGCGTGTAATCGTTGCTCTCGTTGTCGAGCGCCACTACCAGGTTGTGGTCCTTTGGGGCGCGGAGCAGGAAGGCCCGGAACCCGTTGATGACGCCGCCGTGGCGCAGCACGGCCACTGTATCGGCGCCCATGGGAAGGCGGGCCGTGTTCCACCCGTAAGCGTGGTCGTTTTTGAAGGGCTTGAACATCTGTGCTTTGCCGGCTTCGGAGAGTAATTGGGTGGTGTACAACGCCTGTTCCCACTTGTAGAGGTCGCCCACGGTGGAATACATCGCGCCCGCCGCGTAGGGGCCGGTCATGTCGATGTAAGGAGTGTTGACCACGCCGGCTGCGGTTTTTTCGTAGCCGGCGGCCCGCTTCGGTATAATGGTCCCCGGCAGGTCATAGCCGGTGTCCTGCATGTGCAGGGGCTGCAGAATGTTCTCGGCCAACACCTGGGCGTAGGGCTTGTTGGTCACCTGCTCGATGATGGCCCCGAGCAGGACGTAGCCGGAATTGCTGTATCGGTAGGTGCTGCCGGGCTCGAACTCCAGCGGCAGCGCCGAGAAGCCGCGCACCGCCGCTTGCGGCGTGGTCGGCAACAGGCTGGCCGCATCGAAAGCCGCCGAAGCCGTGTAGTTGGGGATGCCCGAAGTGTGCGAAAGCAGGTGGTGCAGCGTGATTTTGTCGCCGTTGGGCTTGGGGTAGTCGGGTAGGTAGTCGCTCACGGGGCCATCGAGCCGGAGCCGGCCTTTTTCCACCAGCTGCATCACCAGCATTGCCGTGAACTGCTTGGTGAGGGAGCCGATGCGAAATTTGGTGTCGGCCGCGTTGGGCTGGTTCCACTCGCGGTTGGCCAGGCCGTAGCCTTTGGTAAAAATCACCTTGCCGTGATGTGCCACGAGCACCGTGCCGTTGAATTGCCCGGCTTTGGCATAAGCCGTAACCAGGGCGTCAAGCTGTTTGGGAAGTTTCTGGGTTTGGCCGAAAGAAGGCTGGTGCAGCAGGCAAAAGGCACCGAGGAGAGAACAGAAAAAGCGTTTTTTCACAGAAAGGAAAGGATTGAAGCGAACAAGCGCACGAATGTATAGCAATGGGCGGAGCCCCATCGCAAAATCAACGGCATTACCGGCCGTTGATTCCATACAAAAGGTCCGCAAACTGTTTGTCAACTGAGCGTTGCGCCAGCGCACCAGCTAAAGCAGGGTCGTTTAGCAAAGAAATATCTGGGGTGTCTGTAACGAATGGCGAGTTGCCCGGTAACCCCTCTACAAGCCCACCAGTGGCTTGGCTAAGCCCGCACTTGTTCCGTCTCACCTTCTAATTTCTCCACGCTCATGCTCACCTTCAAAACCTTTCTTTCTGCCCTTGCAGTGGCCGGTAGCGCCCTTTCGGCCGCGGCCCAAACGGCTTCGGAGCCTCAGTTCACCATCAACTGCCAGGAGGGCAGCAACTACTCAGGGATGAACGCCAACAAGCGTTTTTGCGAGACGCGCGACCTGACCATGAACGCCCCGGCCGGCCAGCCGCTCACCGTCAACGGCGGCGCCAACGGCGGCATTTCGGTACACGGCTGGGCGGGCTCCACCGTGCGCATTCGGGCCAAGGTGCAAAGCTGGGCCAATAGCGAAGCCGACGCCCAGGCCGAAGCGAAGGCCGTAACCATCAGCACGGCCAACAACTCGCTGCGCGCCGAGTCTCCCAACAAAGAACAGCGCTACAGCGTGAGCTACGAAATCTTCGTGCCGCGCCAAACGGCCCTGGTGCTCAACACGGTGAACGGCGGCATCAGCCTCGACAACCTGCAGTCCGACATCAAGTTCAACGCCGTGAACGGCGGCGTGAACCTCGCCAGCCTGGGCGGGCAAGTGACCGGCCTCACCGTGAACGGCGGCCTCAACATCACGCTCACCGGCAGCCAGTGGGAAGGCAAAGGCCTGGACGTGCAAACCACCAACGGCGGCATCCACTGGAAACTGCCCAAAGACTATTCGGCGCAGCTGTTCACCAGCACCAACATGGGCAACATCCGCGCCGGCATGCCCGTCACCAAAACCGGCTTCCTGAACAAGGAATTGGCCACCACGCTCGGCAAAGGCGGCGCCCCGGTGAAGGCCGTGACCACCAACGGCGGCGTGAGCGTGGTGCAGGAAGGCCGCGACTGAACCCGCCCAGGGAAGTAGTGGGGCGGGGCCAATTCTCTGGCCCTGCGCCGCACTTCCCGGCCGTGGCGCCGCCCGGTTTTAGCGCCGGGTGGGGCGCTCGCCCGGCTGTGCCTGCCGAATGCGGTGCCGGCCCCGTTCAGCCACCAAAAGAGAAATACTATCTTTATTTCTCAACGGCGTTGGCGGTCGTCACCGCCAACGAAATGTCCGCATCCGCGCCTTTCCATGCAGCTTTCTCGCCTCGGTAGCTTGTTCTTTTTGGTGGTGCTGAGTTTGACGGGCCTCTCCGGCTGGGCTCAATCGGAGGGCAGAGACAGCGCGGCGATTTCCCCGCCGGCCCCACCGCCCACGGAAAACAGCCGCCTCAAAGCGGCCCTGACCAACCCCTTTAACTCGGCTGATGCGGCCGACTCCCTGCTCAACCAGGCGCGCCGGCAGGCGTGGTTGCCGGGGCAAATAGTGGCGTTGAGCCAGCTGGCCAGCTTCCGGCTGCAGGAGCAACAGCCCGAGCAGGCGAAGGCGCTGTTGCAGGAAGCCGAAAAACTGGCCTCGCGGCTGCGCGACGTGCGCGAAACCGGCTGGGTCATGAGCCAGGTGGGCCGAATTCGACGGCGCAACGTGGCCACGCTGCTGGGTTCTTCCGATTATTTTTCGCCGCTTTCGCGCGCCTTGGGCGCTGCCATGGGCAAAGCCGTGCCCGTCCTCCTTACCGAGAAGTTGGGGAAAGGAGCGAAGGGCGAGAAGCTGAGCGACCTCATTCTCAGCGACGCAAAAAACTCGGTAGTGGTGGAGAGGCACCGGGCCGTTTCGGAGCGCGTGCCGCCCGCGCCGCCCGCCCCAAACGGCGAGTATCCTGCCGTGCCAGAAGCGGCCTATGCCGCGGCGCAGCGCGCGGAGCGGCAGTTAGCGCGCCTCAAGCTCTTGGGCATGGAACAGTGGCTGGACACGCTGCTCACGCCCGGCCGCACTTCGCCGCAAGTAGTGAAACAACTCACCGCCAGCCGCAAGCGCCGCGACAGCAGCAAGGCCCTGAGCCAGGCCTACGCCAAGGAAGGCGACTACGCCCAGGCCTACCGCTACTTCCTGCAATACAGCGCCTACAAAGACAGCCTCACCGCCGAGGCCACCACCCGCCGGCTGGCCGCCCTGGAATACAAGCAAAACCTGCTGAAGAAAGAAGCCCAAATTCAGCGCTTGACCAAAGAGCAGCTGTTGCGCCAGCAAGCCGCGCGCCGCCAGCAGCAGTACGTGGCCGGGCTGGTGGGCTGCGTGGCCGTGCTGGTGGGTTTCGCGGTGGTGCTCAGCCGGAACAACCGCGCCAAGCAGTTGGCCAACCAGCAGCTCAGCGAGCAAAAGGAAACGCTACAGCAAACCCTGGTCGAGTTGAAGAACACCCAAACCCAACTCATTCAGGCCGAAAAGATGGCCAGCTTGGGCGAGCTCACGGCCGGCATTGCGCACGAAATTCAGAACCCCTTGAACTTCGTCAACAACTTCTCGGAAGTGAGCAGCGAGCTGGTACACGAGCTGAAGGAAGCCCGCCAGCAGCAGCCGCGCGACTCGGAGCTGGAGCAAGAGCTGCTGGAAGACGTGGAGCAGAACCTGCTCAAAATCAACCAGCACGGCAGCCGGGCTTCGGCCATCGTGCGCGGGATGCTGGAACACGTCCGCACCAGCTCCGGCCAAAAGGAACTCACCGACCTGAACGCCCTGGCCGAGGAATACGCCAAGCTGGCTTACCACGGCGCCCGCGCCAAAGACAACGCCTTCAAAGCCACGCTCACCACGGACTTGGACCCCACCTTGGGCCCCGTGCTCGTGGTGCCGCAGGAGGTGAGCCGGGTGCTGATGAACGTGTTCAGCAACGCATTCTACGCCGTGCAAAAAAAGCTGTCCGAAGCGCCCGCGTCCGGCTATCAGCCCGAAATCAAGGTGTGCACGAAGCGGGAGCCCCACGCCGTCAAAATTCAGATTCGCGACAACGGCATCGGCATTCCCACTTCGCTGAAGGAGAAGATTTTCCAGCCCTTCTTCACCACCAAGCCCACCGGCCAAGGCACCGGCCTGGGCTTGTCGCTGAGCTACGACATCATCACCAAGGGCCACGGCGGCACCTTCACGCTGGAGAGCGAGGAGGGCAAATACACGGAGCTAACCCTGACGTTGCCCACGGCCGAGAGCCGGGTAGCGCAGCCCGTGGCCTAGTTGCCGGCCCGGGCCGTGGGCCGCGCGGAGAAGAAGAGCTCGGGCGCGGCTGCTTT
>DASVTG010000551.1:0-2853 GCA_036387695.1 Hymenobacter sp.
TTACTAAGGGAATATCCAAATAGGAATCTAAAAACCGGTCATGCTGAGCTTGTCGAAGCATCTCTACCGCAATACTAAACCTAATTAGTGCAGCGGTAGAGATGCTTCGACAAGCTCAGCAGGACGGCCTATTGGGGTAGGCTCTAAGCCGCCAGTCGTAAGTAGCAGGAATCAACACGACATACTTGTAGGCAAATTTCCAAGCCTGGCTGTTTATTGATTCACTCGGGGTACTGACTCAAGCTTCCCGCTGACCGCCCACCGGCGGCCACAGGTGCCCAACTTGTTAAAAAAGCCGACGCTTGCGCGTCGGCTTTTTTTTAGCGGTAATCTGAAAAGTTGTGGGATGATGCCACGGATTAAGGTTCTGTCAGCCAGTGCATAGCCCATCTCCTCCGCCACAAGTGCCACCACCGGCTCAGACGCTGAACATAGCGCAGCTTCAAGAGCTTTCCTCCGGGCAAAAAACGTCGGCTTCAACTTTTTTGGTGAGGCAAGGCGTCGGCAGCTTTGGAAAGACAGTTGTCAGCGGCCAGCACCGCGGCTTGCAGAAGTTGGAGCAGCCCTTATTGGGCGGGCGGCGCGGCCGCGTGGCAGTCGGCCCGGCGCTACTACTGCACAATGCGGCTGCGCACGAGCGTGCGGGTGTGGGGCACGAAGTTCACCCGCACCCGCTGGCGGACGATGCCCAAGCCCGGTGCCCAGTAGTAGCGCGCCGGCCAGCCGCCTTCCGAGGCGTCAGTTGGGTTGAGGACTTCCAGCACGTCGGGGTAGGATTGCCCGCCGAAGGTCAGCGGGGCAGTGTACCAATAGGGCTTGAGGCCGAGCACATAATCGGGGCGGGCGTAGTTGCGGGGCAGGGTGTAGGGCAGCACGTACGCCCCGCCCTCGTCGGCCGTGCTGCCCGGCCGGAACTCGCCCCGCGTGACCACCCAGCACGGGTACTGGTCGTTGCCGTCGTCGCGGCTGGGCAGCGTGCAGAGCCGGCTCACCCCGTAGACCAGGTCCGGCCCGCCCCGGCTCGAACGGGTGCGCAGGTGGAAGTCTTCGTACTTCAGGTCTGGGCGTGACTGGCCCTTGATGCCTCGGCGACGGATGCTCACCTCGGTGGAAACGACCCAGACGCTGTCGAGCTGCTGGGTGGCGGAGTCCTGGTAGACCCAGTGGGTGCCGGGTTGGAACAGCACGTAGGCCTTGAGCTCGGCCGGCAGGGGCACGGCCGCGGGCTCGGGCCGGGGCTTCTCGCAGGAGAGGGCCAGCAGCGGCAAGGCCAGCGCCAGCAGCCATTGACGGAGAGTAGAATGTTTCATAATCACTGTTCTAGCGCGGTTTCGGCGTCGGGGTACGCCTGCCGGTCGGACGCCTGCCGGTCGGACGCCTTGGGCGTCTGACCGGTTGTTGCCAGCCCCATCCGGATGCAGTGCCCTACTACCAACCCGTCGGACGCCCAGGGCGTCGGACCGGGGCCTGTACCCTGATGGCGGAACTGCGCTAATATACTTTGCTGGACTTCTGACCGGGCGTGCTCTTCGTTGCTGCCGCACCGAACCTACGCCAGAAACCGGCGGGCAGCGCCCGCGGTCGGGGGCGGCCCCGGCGTCGTGCGAAAATCCAAGAAGCGCGAGCCGCACGCCCGGAATCCGCAGTGAATGCCCAGCCGCGGCGAAAACACGAAATAGCGCGCTGCTTCCGTCAGGGCTGTATCTTTGGCTACGGCCGTGCCCGGTGGTGCCGGCTTTTTTTCCGCATGATTTCGACCGCCTACCTGCAACGTCTGTTTGGCATCAAAGCCAGCGAAACCCGCACCGTGGGGCTGTTTTTGCTGCACAACTTCCTGCTGGGCGTCGGCTCGGTGCTGGTGTACGTGGCCGCCAACGTGCTGCTGCTGGAGCACGACCCCGAGCACAGCCTGCCGCTGGGCTACATCGCCGGCGCCGTGGCCATGATGGCCGTGGGCAAGATTTACACCTACTTCGAGCACCACTACCTGCTGAAAAAGCTGGCCGTGCGCGTGCTGCTGGCCGTGGTGGTCCTCACCGGGGTGCTGGGCGTGCTGGTGGCCGTGGGCCACTCGGTGGCCGCGGCCGTGGCCATCATGGCGGGCTACCGGGTTATCTACCTGCTGACCAATCTGGAGTTTTGGGGCGTGTCGGCGGTGGTGTTCGACGTGCGGCAGGGCAAGCGGCTCTTCAGCACCATCAGCGCCGGCGACATGCCGGCCAAGGCGCTGGGCGCTGTCCTGGCGGCGCTCATTCACGGCGATGCCCAGCTGCCCGTGCTGCTGGGCGTGTCCTTTGTGGCGTACATGGGCGCGCTGTTCTCGCTCCGCGCCACGCTGGCCTCGCATGTGGTGGAAGCGGCTGAGCGGCCCGTACGGCGCGTGCGGCGGCCCCCGGCCAACGTGGTCCGGCAGCTATTCGGCGGCAGCGAGCTCGTGCTGGCCATGTGCCTGAGTCTGGTGGCCATCGGGGCGGTGCTCACGGGCGTGGAGTACATGTTTTTCATCAACGTGAAGCAGAAATTCCACCATTCCGAGGACATCACCCGCTCGGTGGGCTGGGTGCTGAGTTTGACTTACCTGGCGGCCATGTTTTTCAAGCTGCTGGTGAGCCGGCAGGCCCTGGAACGCTACGGCGTGCAGTGGTCGCTGCGGCTGCTGCCGGTAGTGGCGCTGGTGGGCTTGGTGGTGTTCGGGGGCTTGCAGCTGCTGGGCAGCTACACCCAAACCGTGCTGCTGGCGTATTTCTGCGGGTTGTACCTGCTGCTGGAAGTGCTGCGCCGCACCGTGTTCGACCCGGTTTTTCTGGTGCTGTTTCAGCCCCTCGCGCCGCAATTGCGCTTGGCCGCCCACAC
>DASVTG010000552.1:0-3182 GCA_036387695.1 Hymenobacter sp.
GCCAGGTTCTTCATCAGCTGCAACACCAGGGTGGTCGCGCTGTCCCCCGTGACGTGCAGCATCAACTGCTGGTCACTGGTCAGCGCCTCCCGCAGCAGGTGTTGGAGGGTATCCAGCGGAAAGTTCAGCCGCCCGTACCACCCAGGGCGGCCCGCGTAGGGGGTAGTACGCAACGCGTTCTGCTCCAAGGACGTGCCGTCGACCATATACTTGACGCCCGAGAAATAGGTGAGCGAACCGCCCGCGTTGGCCGGAATGGCCCATTCCCGAACGTTGCGGCTCCGCTCCGTCGTGCTCGGCATGGCAATAATGCGGGTACGGACGGGCAAGGCCGCCTGACCCACGTAGCGCCGCGCGGCGTTTCCCTGCATCAGGCTGCTCATGTTTTGAACGGTGGTAATGCCGAAAGCTAGCTCTTGTTGCGCGTATGCTCGAAGGGCGTGCACCAACGCCGCCGGGTCGGCCGTGGCCACGGCCTGCCAGAAGGGGAACTGGGCGTACTCGTAGAGAGCCCCGGCTAGTTGGGTGGTTCCTGGTCGGCGCTCGTACCAGCCCCCGAGCGGGTCTGAAGCCGTATCCGACAGGTGCAGCGCACGCAAAGCTTGCGTATTGACAATCATGCCGTGTCCCCACGGCACAGCCAGCACGACCGGGTTGCTCGGCGCCAGGCTGTCGAGAAAGCGGCGCCCGGCGGTGGGGTCGCGCAGCACCGTCAAGCCAATCGGGCCGCTCAGCCATTGACCAGGACTGGCCTGACGGACCAGCCGGCGCACCGAGTCGGCCACCGCTTGCTTGGAGAGGCCGGGCACGGAAAAAGGAGCATCGAACGTGTTGCTCGTCTGGACTACCCCTAGGTGGTCGTGGGCATCGTTGAAGCCCGGCACGCCGGTTTTACCCTGCAAATCCAGAATCTTCGTGTGGGCAGTAGCCAGCTTTCGGAGGGCGGCGCTCGTGCCCGTGGCCACAATGCGGTTGCCCTGAATGGCTAAGGCCTCGACGTAGGGGTGGACCGGGTCAGCAGTGAAGAGCTTGCCGTTTACCAACAGCAGGTCGGGACCCTGACCGGTGCGCCGGACGGTCATCGGGGGCGGCGGGGTTGTTCGGGAGGAGAGGGAGGACGTAGCCGGCACTTGGGCCCAGGCGCAACCGAGTGCCAGGCAGGCTAGCCCTGCAAAGAAAAGTGGTTTCATAACGCAGCCAGTAGTATACCCGCAAAGCACGCGTACTGACTTCGAGCCGGGTAGTAAAAAACCGACATTATGGCCCGCCAATCCGGGCATCGCCCCCGGCGAAGTGCACGTAGGCCTGGTCGGCGGCCAGCAGCCGGGGGGGCGTCATGCCCGCGAATTCGTGGAAATCGCGCAGCAGATGGCGATAATCATAGTAGCCGCTGCGCACGGCCACCGCCAGCCAATCCAGGTCCGGGTAGCGGGCTTTGAGGCGGTAGGCCTGGTCGAAGCGAACCAGGCGAGCGTAGAGTTTGGGCGGCAGGCCCACCCGCTCGACAAAGCCCCGCTCGAACTGCCGCGGACTCAGGCAGGCTTCCGCCGCCAGGTGCGTCAGCGACTGGGTGGCGCGCCCAGTTGGCAGCAGCACGGGCAGCAGGCGGTCGAGGGGCCGTTCTGAGTGGGCGCGCCGGCGGCGCAGCGCCCCCAGCAAGAAGGCGTCAGCAGTGGCTAGCATGGCGTTGTAGTCGGTCAGCTCGGCCAGGCGGGCTTCCACGTCGGTCACCGCGGGGCCGAGCAGGGCCCGTCCTTCCACCGCCGCGTCCAATAGCTCTTTCACGGGCACATCCAGTAGGCGGTGCAGCCCGCCTGGCCAGAACACGACGCAGAGCAGGAGATGATCGAAGCCGAAATGCAGCTCTACGGGTTTCGCCTGGGGGGCTACTACAAAGCTAGGTGGCATCCGGTGCGGACTGGTCTGGCCGGGGGCGAGCGTGCGTAGGGCATCGCGCGGGTAGAAGTACAGGCAGTGATGCGGCGTCGGCGGCATGGGCTTCACGGCCCGGGCGGGGGCGTCGGCGTCGTAGCGCACGTGCATAAGCAGGTAGTGCTGCACAAAGGGCCGCAGTGGCGGGGCAGGCGGCTGAAAACGAATCACCATGAGACCAATGACAGGAAGCACCCTAAAGATACCATTCCGGTTGTAACTGCCTCACCCCGAGAAGATAAAGTGAGTTGCCAAAGCGCTTGCAGCTTTTCAAGCCAGATAAGACGGACGGATCTACACCCTTGCGGACCCTGTACAAAGCGAGTTAATGGCATCCTCGCAGGAAACGAAAAATAGAGCGCAGCGGGGAGTTTGCCCGTTATTATTCGCCGGGTAGCACAGATGGTGGACGAGGGCTCGTCAAGGTTGCGCCCGCGCTGGCCAGCACGATGAAGCCCACCGCCAGCCATTGGGCAATCGTGAGCTGCTCGTCGAGTAAGAACCAGCCCGACAAGGCGGCAGCCACGGGTTCCAGACTCATCAAAATACTGAAGGTGCGGGTCGGCATCGTTTTCAGGGCCTGCATTTCCAGGGAGAAGGGCAGCACGCTGGAAAACAGCGCCAGCCCCCCGCCTAGCAGCAGCAGGTGCGGCGTCAGGTGCAGCAAGCGGCCGCTGGCTATCCCGAACGGCAGCACCGGCAGGGTGGCAAAGAGCATACCCACCGTGACGGCCAGCGGTCCGGGCAATACCGCCGCCGTGCGCTGGCCCAGCACAATGTAGACGGCCCAACAGGCGCCCGCGCCCAACGCAAAGGCCATCCCTCCTAAGTCAATGCCATGGCCACTCCAGGGAGTAATAAGGGCAATGCCCGTACCGGCCAACACAACCCAGACGACATCGACCCAGCGCCGGGAGCCAGCCAGCGCCAGCACCAGGGGGCCGATAAACTCCAGGGTCACGGCCAGGCCGAGGGGCACGCGGACCAGTGCGTAATAGAACAGAAAATTCATGGCACCCAAGGCTAAGCCGTAGGGAACTACGGCCCGCCACTGCGCGGGCCGCAATTGCCCAAGACGGGGGCGCACCAGCAGCAGCAGCACCAGGACCGACAAGCCGATGCGCACACTCGTGGTGCCAGCAGCCCCCAGGACGGGAAACAGGCCTTTGGCAATGGCAGCGCCTCCCTGCACGCTGACAATAGAGAGCAACACGGCCGGTACAGGCGGCAACGAAAAACGGGAGGCCTTT
>DASVTG010000553.1:0-6926 GCA_036387695.1 Hymenobacter sp.
CGTAGCTCGGCTCCCAGCTCCCCACGGAAGCGGCCGTGAGGTCCTGCGTTGTCCATCGGTTCTTGGCTAAATCCTGGCATTGGGTCACGGACGCCCGGTCCTGGCGCTCGGCATCCCGCAGCAGCACGTACACGGTGCGGACGCCTTTTTGCTGGCCCACCAGCACCTGGGGGCGCGCAATGGGAATCTTCTTGGTGCCCGCCCCGCTCAGGCTAAAGGGCATGGTCCGCTGGCCTACCTGAGCAGTTTTCCACGTTTTACCGGTTTGGTAAATCACGTGGTACTGCGGCACCTGGGTGCCCGCCGGCCGCCAGTAGGTGGCGATGTAGGGGTGGCCGGCCTCGTCGGCCGTAATGGAAGTTTGGTTGATGAGCTCGCTGCCTTGGGGAATGCGGCAGGCGTATTCCGCCGACTTTTCCGTGATGGGCAATTGGTACGGCTCGCCGGTGCTTTTCTGCCAGGTGCGGCCGCCGTCTGGCGAGCGGGCGTAGGCCATGTCGTGGTTCGAGGCCACGTCGGGCGACTCGCGCCACACCCACGACAGGTGAATGGTGCCCTGAGCGTCGATGCAAGCCTGCCAATAGGCGTTGCGCTGGCCTTCCCCATCGATTAATACGGCGTGCAGGCGCGTCCACTGCCGGGCCTTGGTGGCGTAGCGGTTCAGCACGAGGTTGCCGTTGCCGGAGCTGCCGTCGCGGTACAGAAACAGCAAGTCGCCGTTGGGGAAGCGGTGAAATTCGGGGTAAGTCACGTTGCCTTCGCGCTGGCCAACCATGGGCCGCAAGTCGGTCAGCGTCAGCGAACCCGCGCTGACGCTGCGGGCGTAGCGCAGGGCGTTGCCGTGGTGGTCGAAGGCCACGTGCACGTAGCCGGCGCCGTCCACCATGAGGCTGATGACGTTGTGCGCATCGGTCACCTTGCCCTGGTATTGGGTGCGCCGCACTTGCCAGGGGCCGGCGGGCAGGCGGCGCTTGGCCAGCGTCACGTAACCCAAAGAATCGTAAAACGCCGTGTACTGTTCCTGTTCGTGGGTAACGACGGAATTCTTCCGGAATACAGCCCCGTTCACGTTGTTGCGGGCCCAGCCGTACCCAACCGGAACTTGCCCCCGGCTATGCAAAGCCTGCCCCCAAGCGCCGCTTGCCATCAACAGGCCCAACAGCAGCTGGCAAATCCAACCGAAAGGGCGGCGCATAGCAAAGGCACTGGAACTCATAAGTCTATCAGGAGATGACAGCGACTAACGCCGAACAGCTCGCATTCGTTGGCTTGCTCGGCATCGGCCGTATCGGCCACGCTCAGTCGGCGCCAACGAACATCTCACTAACCGAAGCCAAGAAGTATTCAGGCACCTTGGGTTGCTCCAATGCACTGAAAGAACAACAGGCAAATGGCTAACAACCGCCTTGAAAAGAAAAAAGGCCGTTTCCCAACTGGAAAACGGCCTTTTAGGTAGCGGGGACTGGACTCGAACCAGTGACCTTTGGGTTATGAGCCCAACGAGCTACCAACTGCTCCACCCCGCACTGTTTGTGATACAAAGGTAAGGTAATTTTTGGGTAATGCCACAAAAAAAGTGGTTTTGGTGCCGTGGCAGCGGTGAAGCCGTGGTTCTCAGCCACAAAAAAGCATGCGTTTCGAGCAGCTGCCGCGCTCCGGCCGTATAGTCTTGTGCTTAACCCAGCTTTTCATCGAGCTTATGATACCACTTTCCTTCACCACCCCGCGCACGGCCCGCTACTTGAGTCTGGGCGAGCCCGGCCCGGCCATCGAACACGTGTGGGTGTGCCTGCACGGCCACGACCAGCCCGTGACCGACCTGGCCGAACAACTCCACAACCTCGACACGCCCGAACGCCTGCTGGTGCTGCCCGAGGCGCTAAGCCGCTACGAGCTGCCCCCGGCCGCCGACGAAGAAAGCCCCCGCACCGGCGCCGCCTGGTTTGCGCCCAACTCGCTGCTGGCTGACCTGGCCGACCTGGGCACTTACCTCGACGGCCTCGCGCAGGAAGTGCTGGCCGCCTGCCCGCCCGGCACGCCGCTCACGGTGCTGGGCTACGGCCACGGCGCGGCGGCGGCCTGCCGCTGGCTGGCTGGCAATGGCGTGGACTACGACCGGCTGATTCTGTACGCCGCCGTGTTTCCGGCCGAGATTGACCGCCGGGCCACCCTGGTGGCGCTGCCCGAGCGGCCGGTGCTGGTGGTGAGCACCACCACGGACACGTACTCGCCCGAAGCGGCGGGCGAAGGCCTGATGCAGGACTTGCTGGACGTGGGCCTGAGCGCCCAGCAGCGCCTGGTCGACGCGGGGCCGCCGCTGCCGCTGGCCGTCCTGGGGGCCAGTGCCGAAGCTTAGGCAGCAACGCGCTGGCCGCGCCCACGGCGTCATTAGGTCGTGGCAGGGCGGTTTCGGAGTTGGTGGGCAGCGGACATAGCAAGAAAGCGCGGCCGTATGGCGCGGCAGCGGCAGCGCCCTGGGCCCGTGCTTTTTTCTCCTGACCTTTGCCCGGTCCGTCGCTCGCGACAAAGTGTTGACTTTGCCTTTCCCCATGCCCGAAAAACGCTCCCCTGCCCTTGGCTTCATCTTCGTCACCATTCTCATCGACGTCATTGGGCTCGGCATCATCATTCCGGTGGTGCCCAAGCTCATTCAGCAGCTCACCGGCGAGGGGCTGAGCCGGGCCTCCGAGTACTCGGGCTGGCTCACGTTTGCCTACGCGGCGGCGCAGTTTTGCTTTGCGCCGGTGGTGGGCGGGCTCAGCGACAAGCTGGGGCGGCGGCCGGTGCTCCTGGCCGCCCTGCTGGGTTTGGGGCTGGACTACATTTTCCTGAGCTTCGCGCCCACGCTGGCCTGGCTGTTTGTGGGGCGCGTGGTGGCGGGCATCACGGGGGCCAGCTTCACCACGGCCACGGCCTACATCGCCGACATCAGCACGCCCGAAAAGCGGGCCCAGAACTTTGGGCTGGTGGGCGCGGCTTTTGGCATCGGCTTCATCATTGGGCCGGCCATCGGCGGGCTGCTGGCGGGTTTTGGGGCGCGGGTGCCGTTTATGGCGGCCGCGGGGCTGAGCCTGTGCAATTTCCTGTACGGCTTTTTTGTGCTGCCCGAATCCTTGCCGGCCGAGAAGCGGCGGGCGTTTGAGTGGCGGCGGGCCAACCCCGTGGCCTCGCTGCTGCGGCTGGGGCACTACCCGGCCATTCTGGGGCTGGTGGCGTCGTTGGTGCTCATTTACCTGGCGGGCTCGGCCACGCAGTCGGTGTGGTCGTTTTACACCATGCTCAAGTTTGGCTGGACGGAGCGGCTGGTGGGCATCTCGCTGGCCGTGGTGGGGCTGTTCTCCGGGCTGGTGCAGGGCGGGCTGGTGCGCGTGGCCATCCCCCGGCTGGGCGCCGCGCGGGCCATTGTGGTGGGGCTGCTGTGCTACACCCTGGGGTTCGTGCTGTTTGCGTTTGCCTCCCGCGGCTGGCTGATGCTGGTGTTCCTGGCCCCGTATTGTTTGGGTGGGCTGGCGGGCCCGGCCCTGCAGGGCGTCATTTCCGGCCAGGTGCCGCCCAACGAGCAGGGCGAACTGCAAGGCGCGCTCACCAGCCTGATGAGTGCCACGGGGGTGGTGGGCCCGCTGATGATGACCTACTTGTTTGGTTATTTCACCCGGCCCACGGCGCCGGTGCAGTTTCCGGGCGCGCCGTATTTGCTCGGGGCCGTGCTGGCCCTGGCCAGCGTGCTGCTGGCGGTGCGCTCCCTGCGCAAGCACCCGCCCGTGGAAGCCGGAGCGCCCGCGGCCGAGGCGTTGCCCGCCCATTGACCCACGGCCCGGCTGCGCCAACCTTGCCCTAAATGCTGTGTTCCACGTACGCTTTCTGACGCTGCTTTTCGCCTATGTCTGCTGACCTTCCCACGCCCCTCATCGACTTCACGCACCGCGCCGACCTCGACATCCTCGTGAGCCGCTGGGGCTACCAGCCCCACCCGCGCGAGTTGCCCGCCGTGTACCAGCAAATGTCCGAAAAGGCCTTGCTGGAAAAGGCCCGGTTCTGGCTCCAGGACATTCGCCGCCGCACCCTCAACGACCCAGAAACCACCCTGTGGCTGCTCAATGTCTACTTTCCGGACATGGCCCGGCGCTTGGGCGGCCGCTTGTACGTGGCTTACCTGGTGGGCCCGGCCCTGCACGAATCCATCGTCAGCCAGCCCGGCTTTGTGTCGGCGGAGGCCTACGACGACAAGCCCTTCGCCATTTCCTTTTTTGGGGACGAAGGCGCCGCCATTCGGTGGCTCCAAATTCAGCAGACCGACAAAGTGCACTAGCGGCCCGGCCACGCAGCCGAAACTCATTTAGGCCCGAAAGCGCGTTTCTCCAAGGAGAAACGCGCTTTTTTGTTTCGAGGCAACTTATTGTGGCACCATGCGTTTGCACAATTACGAAACTTTCGTAGATTTACGACACAATCGTAATAGAAGCTAAACAGGAAGCCATGGAACGCCTCACCCAACCCGAAGAAGACGCCCTGCGCGGGCTCTGGCCACTGCCCGGCGGTGGCTTTGTGAAGGACGTGCTCGACGGCCTGCCGGACCCGCGCCCGCCCTACACCACGCTGGCCAGCACGCTGCGCAACCTGGAGCGCAAAGGCTACGTGCGCAGCGAAAAACTGGGCAACTCCTTTCGTTTTGTGCCGCTGGTGTTGGCCGACGATTACCAGCGCCGCTCGCTGGGCACGCTGGTGAAGCAGCATTTCCAGAATTCCTACAAAGAGCTGGTGTCGTTTTTCGCGCAGGACGACAAAATCAGCGCCGAAGACTTGCAGGAAATCATCAAGCTCATCGAAAGCAAAAAAGCCCAATAGCCATGCCGCTGTCGCCGCCCTTGCTCTATTTGCTGAAGGCCAACGTGGCGCTGCTGCTGTTTGCGGCGGCCTATTTCGGCCTGTTGCGCCGGCTCACGTTTTTCACCCTGAACCGGTTCTACCTCCTGTTTGCGCTGGGGTTCGCGGCGGCGTATCCGGCGCTGCCTTTGCCGGCGTTGTTCCCGGCGGAGGCGGCGCCAGTGCTATTTTCGGGGCCAGTGACTGCGGCGGTGGCCATCGGTGCCACGGCCGCGCCCGCCGCCGGGCCCGTCGATTGGGCCGCCGCGGGTTGGCTGGTGTACGGCGGTGGGGTGGCCCTGCTGCTGGGCCGCCTGCTGGTGCAGCTGCTGTCGTTGCGGCGCGTGCGCCGGGCGTCGCGGCCCGCGGTGGTTGGCGGACAGCCGGTGCGAAACCTGGCCGGCGCGGTGAGCCCGTTCTCGTTTTGGCAGACCATCTACCTCAACCCGGCCCAGCACCCGGCAGCGGAATTGGCTGCCGTGCTGCGCCACGAGCAGGTGCACGTGCGCCAATGGCACACGCTGGACGTGCTGCTGGCCGAAATAATTCAAGCGCTGGCTTGGTGCAACCCGGCCGCGTGGCTGCTGGCCCGCGCCGTGCGCGACAACCTCGAATACCTGGCCGACCAAGCCGCTCTGCAAACCGGCCTCGACCCCCAAGCCTATCAATACAGCCTACTCCGCCTGAGCCGCGCGGCCACGGAGCCGGCCTTGGTTTCTCATTTCACTTTCCCCACCCTCAAAAACCGCGTTGCCATGATGAATACTCCTCTTTCTTCGACCGGCCAACTGGCCCGCTACGGCGTGGCCGTGCCGCTGGTGCTGACCTTGGCGCTGGGCTTTTCAGCCGCGCAGGTGCGGGCCCAGGGCGCCGGGCCGGTGGTGCCAGCAAAAGCAGCAGCCAGTAAAGCTCCGTCTGTTGCCGTGCCCTCTACACAACAGCCGGCCGCTGCAATCAGGCCCGTGGCGACCGGAACCGTGCAGCCAGAAAAGGTCGAAGCCCCGGCAACAATCGGCCAGGCAAAGCCTACGCCCGCCCGCGTTACGACGCGGAGCACGGCGCCTCCGGCCACCTCAATTCGCATCGCGACCAACTCTCAGAAAGTCAGTGGTCCGTCGCCGGTTTATTACGTGGACGGCAAAGTGAATAATGGGGACATAAGCGCCATCAACCCCAAGGACATTGCTTCCATTAGTGTGTTCAAAGGCGAAAGCGCCGTGAAAATGGCTGGTGCAGCCGGCGCCGCGGGCGTGGTTGTGATAACCACTAAGCCAGGCCAGGACCAGCCGGACGTGTGGGCCTTTAACGAAAAACACGGCGTGAGCGCACCGCCGCCCGCCGCAGCCGAGCAGCCGAAAAGCGTGCCGTACCTAGCGGCTCCGGCTTTGGCATACATCACCAAGAACCATCCCGACGCCCGGCTTTTGGGCGTAACGGAGATGAAAGCCACCGATGGAGGCGCCCCGCGCTACCAGGCCGAAATTGCCATTGGCCGCCGGCCCGGTTACTTGTTGTTTGATGGCCAGGGCCAATTCATTTCCGAGGCGTCCACGCCTTACGTTCGCTAAAGGCTTATGCTCCCCCATGGCTTGGATGCGGCAGTGGTTCGCGGGCCGGCCGGTGTTTGTCGATTTTTGGGCGTCGTGGTGCGGGCCGTGCATTGCCGAGTTTCGGCACGAGGCGGCGCCACACGCGTTTCTCAGCCAGCACGGCATCAAGGCGCTTTACGTGTCCGTCGACCAGCCCGGGTTTCGGGAAAACTGGGCCGCGCTGGCCGTGAAAAACAACTTGCGCGGCTACCACTACCTGGCCTCACCGGCGGTGCAGGAGTCGCTGAAGCCGGTGCTGCCCTACATCCCGCGCTACATGCTGTTCGACGAAACCGGGGCGCTGGTGGAAGCCAGCGCCTACCATCCCAGCGACGCCAAAAAGCTGTACCAGCAGTTACGCGAACGGCTGACAATGAAGTAGGAAGGCGCTTTTCAATCCAATGAATGATTGTACCTACCGTACGGGCGACTTTGAACGGAAATCCAGTCCGTACCTCATGCGTTGAACGCGTT
>DASVTG010000554.1:0-6521 GCA_036387695.1 Hymenobacter sp.
GGAAAAGCTTGTCGTCGACCAAGGCGCGGCGGATGCGTTCCATGACGAGCGGGTCGGGCTGGGCGGAAGCGGCGGGCACGGCATCTTTGGCAGCGGGCGCTTCTTCAAGCTTCGCTTCGGCAGCGGCGGCGGCAGGGGCTGCAACGGGCGCGGCGGCCGTCGCCGTGTTCTCGTCAATGGCTTTCGGCACGGGGTCCGGCTCCTCTGCCTCCGGCGCGAAATGCACGGCGCGCATGTCGGCTTGCCGCAGGCCCACCACCCCAATCACGAACACCACCACGCCCAGCAGCTCGGTGGAATAATCGTAGCGGTAGTACACGTCGAAGAACTCGCGCAGCACCAGTTCCGCCAGCCACTGCCCGCTCACCACGGCCAGCAGCACCAGCAGCCAGCGCAACCAGCGCAGCCGCAGCCGCGACACTTCCGAGAAGTTGTCTTCCAGCCAGCGGCCGTAGTGCCGCAGCAGGCGCAAACTCAGAAACAGGTACACCATCAGCGACACCCACGTGCCGATGAACTCCAGCCGGTAGGTGAAAGGGCGGTGCACCTGGTTCCAAAAGTCGTTGCGCATGGCGTAGGGCTGAAACCGCAGCCACCAGTACAGGCCCGCCTGGGCCAGCACCGGCCCGAAGTGCCACCAATACCGCGCCTGCCACCGAAACCCGTGGTTCACCAAGCTGCGCACGTAGAAATACAGCAGCGGGCCAAACGCCAGCGAGTAGTAAATGGGCGAGAAGTACAGCCCCGCGTTCTGCCCGTACAGCCCCGACACCCGGAAAAAACCGTCGAGCACCCACAGCGCAATGGCCACCATCAGCAGGGCCAGAAAGCGGTTGGAAACCCGGTTCACGGGAGCAGCGGCCAGCAGCCCGGCCGCGAACAACGCTTGCGCAATGACGGCAAACAGCGCCACCGTCATGAAGGAAACAACGACTTGCATGGGCCAGGAGGCCAAATAAAAGTGGGGTGCTTGGCGCGATATGCGCCTTGCAAGAACGGCACATTTCCAGCATCTGCGCACCGTGCATAACCTGGGCCTCACGGCCACCGGAGCAGCAGCATCACCTCCGCGACCAAGCCCAAGGCGTTTTCGGACTCGAAGCTGAGGACCGGCTGCTAGGCATCATTCGAGTTAAGCTTTGTCGACGTGCCTTTGGCCGCCAGCAATTGCTCTCGTACCCAGTGGCCGACAAAACCCGCTGGGCGCGGGAGCAATTGCCGGCAGAGGCCGCGCTGGCTGGTGCAATCTGGCACCATGCCAAGGCGCAATTATATTTATAACTTAGATTCGGACACGCTCTTCGAGTTACCCAAAGCAACCGCCGCCAGGGAAGCGGTGTCCTACTATCGCTCCATTTTTCTAATTCCATGAAAAACATTCTGTACAGCGCAATGCTCCTGCTGCCCGCCTTGGCCCAGGCCCAAACCGAAAAATTTGTGGTGAAAGGCACCGTGGGCGCCAAAGCCGATGTCACGAAAGCCTACCTGAGGTACCCGGTCAACAAAGTTTGGACGACGGATTCGGCGGCGGTGAAAAACGGCCGCTTTGCGTTCAAGGGCACGCTGCCGGAGCCGGGGCGGGCCGCCCTCACCTTCAGCCACAACGGCACTGCTTTGAAGAAAGCAAAGGATTCAACCAAGCAATTTTTCTACCTGGAGAAGGGCACCATAACCGTGGCCACGCCCGATTCGGCTGCGAAAGCCATCGTGCGCGGCACGCCGCTCAACGACGAAAACGCCAGGCTGCGGGCCTCGCTGAAAGCGTTGGATGACCGGTACGAGGCCTTTATCAGAGAATACCGCGCCCAGCCCGAGGCCACGCGCAAGGACGCGGCCTACATCCAGCAGCTCGAAGCCAAGCTCGAACCCATTGAGGCCGAGCAAAAAAAGGTGCGCACCGAGTACGTGAAGGCCCACCCCAGTGAGCGTTTCAGCTTGTTCGTGTTGCAGGATGTGGGCGGGTCCGTGCCCGAAGTGGGGCCCTACGCCGCGCTCTACCAAGGCCTGAGCACCAACCTGCGGAACTCGGCGCGGGGCCAGCGCATCGACGAGCAAATCAAACGCCTGCAAAAGGTGGCCATCGGGGCCGTAGCGCCCGATTTCACCCAGAACACCCCCGACAACGTGCCCGTGAAGCTCTCCAGCCTGCGCGGCAAGTACGTGCTGATTGATTTTTGGGCGAGCTGGTGCGGCCCCTGCCGCCAGGAAAACCCGAACGTGGTGAAGGCCTTCAACGCCTACAAGGACAAGGGCTTCACCGTCCTAGGCGTGTCGCTGGACAAGGAAGGCGCCCGTGAGGCCTGGCTTCGCGCCATTGAGAAAGACGGCCTGACCTGGACGCAGGTATCGGACCTGAAATTCTGGAACAACGCCGTGGCCCAGGAATACGGCGTGCAGGCCATTCCGCAGAACTTTCTCATCGACCCAGACGGCAAAATCGTGGCCGCCAACCTGCGGGGCGAAGAGTTGCAAAGCACCCTTGGCAAGCTGCTGACCAAGGTTAACTAACGCGGTTCCGCATCCGGTATTTGCGCCGCCGACTTGTACCGCTCCTGAAACGATGCAACGCGGGTTGGCGGCTTTTTCTCTACCGGCAATCGGCCGTGCGCCGGTGGATGCCGGCGTTGTTTGGTTGTGAGCAGTTCAGGCGTTTTTACCGGGCGCTAGTTAGGCCAAAACCTGCGGCCGTGCCCAAGCATCCGGCCCGTTTTGGGGGTATTGCTCATCCTTATCAAGCTACTTTCTCCATGCCGCTCCTTCTTGGCTTGCACCACGTCGCCGTCATTTGCTCCGATTACGCCGCGTCGAAACGATTTTACACCGAGGTGCTGGGCCTGGAAGTGCTGTGCGAAACCCACCGCGCCGAGCGGGATTCCTACAAGCTGGACCTGGCCGTAAACGGCCAGTACGTGCTGGAGCTGTTTTCCTTCCCCAGCCCGCCGCCGCGCCCCAGCTACCCCGAAGCCGCCGGACTGCGCCACCTCGCCTTTGCCGTGGCCGACCTGCCCGCCGCCGTGGCGTGGCTTGCGCAGCACGCCGTGCCCTGCGAACCGATTCGCACCGACGAGCTGACCGGCCGCCAGTTCACCTTTTTCGCCGACCCCGACGGGCTGCCCCTGGAATTTTACGCCGCGTGAGCGCCCCTTCCTAAACCCGTTTGCCCTTGGACTCCGCTTTTGCGCAACAATACCGGCTGGTCTGCGGCGCCCGGGCGGCCCTGCTGGACCACTGCGCCACGCCCGGCGACCGGGCCTTTGTGGCGCCCGTGCCGGCTTTCAACCACGGCTGCATTCGCGATGCGCTGGTGCACGTGGCGGGGGCCTACCAGGTGTGGCTGGGGCAAGTGGCCTTAGCCCGAACCGCGCAACGAGCCGTGCCCGCCGAAGTAACGTCTCTGGCCGCGGCGCGGGTCCTGTTTGGGGCGGTCGATGCGTGAGTGGCGGAGTTTGGCGGGCACTTCGCCGGCCGCTGGACGGAACTTCAACTGTTCCGGTTTCCGCGTCATCCGCAGCCCCTGGAGCTTTCGCCGCTGCAGCTCTTCCCCCACGTCATCACCCACGAGTTTCACCACAAAGGCCAAATACTCAGCATGAGCCGCCTGCTGGGACATGTGCCGGTGGATACTGGCGCCATTCGTTTTTAATTTCTTTTTAACTCAGGAGCAAGCATTTAACTGAACAGGAAGGCCCAGGGCCGCGTAAGTTGGAGCTCACCAAGCATTTGTTATGCCCCTGTTTCTGGCCGAACCCGTTACCCCGTTTGATTGGCAGCGCCTGCTGTGGACCGGCGAACAGGAGCCGCTGTATGCCTTGGAAGTGGTGGTGCGCTGCGTGGTCACCTACCTCATGCTGCTCGGCGCCCTGCGCATCACCGGTAGGCGCAGCGTGAAGCAGCTCTCGCTGTTTGAGCTGAGCATCGTCATCGGGCTGGGCTCGATTGCCGGCGACACCATGTTTTACCCCGAAGTGCCCCTCAGCCACGCCGTCATTGTTTTCGGGGTGGTGATGGGCCTGTACTTGCTGTTCAACCATTTCACCGAAACCAACCCCAAGTTCAGCGACTGGATGGAGGGCACGGACGTGCTGCTGCTGCACCAAGGCCACCTGCACTGGGAACATTTTGAGAAGCAGAACATCACCCAGAAGGAGTTATTCGGCGAATTGCGCCAGCAACAGGTGGAGCACCTGGGCCAACTCAAGGCCGTGTACAGCGAAGCCACCGGCCAAATGAGCCTTTTCTTCTACGAGGACGCCGACGTGCGCCCCGGCCTGTCCATCATCCCCGAAGAGTTGGTGCAAGCCTCCGAAACCATTGCCACGGCCGGGCCGCACGCCTGCGCCACCTGCGGCCAAGTGCAGGACTTGCAGCCCGCCGCGGCCTTTGCCTGCCCCGTGTGCCGCGAAAAGCGGTGGCTGCCAGCCTGCACCGCCCGGCGCGTCACTTGAAAAAGAGTTAAAAGTTGAGAGTTAAAAGTTAAAATGCAAGCAGCCTGATTTTAACTCTCAACTTTTAACTTCTACCCCCCTTACCCCCGCGCCAGCCAGTAACCAGCGCCGGCCAGCAGCACCCCCACGGCCACGCTGCCGCCCGCATACAGCGCCGCCAAGCCCACGTGGCCTTCGCGCAGCAGCGCCACGTTTTCCAGGGCAAAGGCCGAGAACGTGGTGAACCCGCCGCACACGCCCGTGATGAGCAGCAACCGCCACGCCGGGCCCAGCGCGTAGCGCTCCAGCAGCCCCAGAAAGAGGCCAGCCAGCAGGCAGCCCAGCGCATTGACGGCGCCCGTGCCCACGGGCCAGGCCAGCGGCCAGCGGCCCTGCACGTACTGCTGCAGGCCGTAGCGCGCAATGGCGCCCAGGCCGCCGCCCACGCCGATTAGTAGCCAGGAATAATTCATGCCCGCAAACTTACGCGGCCCAGCGGCGCCTACTTTTTCAGCAGGCCCAGCTCGCCCAGAATCTGCTCGGTGATGATGCGGCGGCCGGCCACAAACCGCTCGTCGGCCGGCAGGCCGGGGTCGGGCTCCAGGTTGAGGGCGAAGAAATACACCGCCCCGCCGGCCTGTTGCAGCCAGCCCACAAACCAGCCGTTGTTCTGCAACGCGCTGGGGTTGGACCAGCCGGTTTTGCCATAGAGGCGGGCAGAAAGCCCTGGCGCCAGCGCGCCGCGTTGTACGCCGTGTACTGCTTGGTTTGCGCGTCGAACAACAGGAAGGAGCCGCGCAGCCGTCGGGCCCGGAAGCAGGCGCCAAAGTCCCGCTCCACTACTGGCGGCTGGGGTGCAAAGCTGCCCAACAGCGGCAGCAGAATCAGGAACAGAAAAACCCGCATTGCCTGGTAATGAGGCCACAAAGTACGCTTGCCGTGGGCGGGCCGCAACCCAACGGGCAACTGGCCGGTTAAACAACTCCGCCGCTTCGCTGCGGCTTCCATCCGCAACGCTACTCCCGTAATTCCATGCAAACCCGTGAACTGGGCCGCTCCGGCCTTTCCATATCGCCCCTCATGCTGGGCGGCAACGTCTTCGGCTGGACCATTGACGAAGCCACTTCTTTCGCTGTGCTCGACGCCTTTGTGGCCGGGGGCGGCAACGCCATCGACACCGCCGACGGCTACTCGGTGTGGGTGCCCGGCCACGTGGGCGGCGAGTCCGAAACCATCATCGGCAAGTGGCTGCAGCGACGCGGCCGGCGCGACGACGTGGTCATCGCCACCAAAGTGGGCTGGGAAGTGAACGCCGACAACAAAGGCCTGAAAAAAGACTACATCCTGCGCGCCGTGGAAGGCTCCCTCAAGCGCCTCCAGACCGATTACATCGACCTGTACCAGTCGCACAAAGACGACCCCACCACGCCGGTGGAGGAAACCCTGGAAGCCTACGCCCAACTCGTGAAAGAAGGCAAGGTGCGCGCCATCGGGGCCTCCAACTTCACCAAAGAGCGCCTGAGCGAGTCATTGGCCGCCAGCCAGCAGCACGGTTTTCCGCGCTACGAGACGCTGCAAAACCTGTACAATCTGTACGACCGGGAAGATTTCGAGAAGAACCTGGCCCCGCTCCTGCTTGAGGAGAACATCAGCGCCATTCCGTACTATGGTTTGGCCGCCGGCTTCCTCACCGGCAAGTACCGCTCCGAGGCCGACTTGCAGAAAAGCCCCCGCGGTGGCGGTGTCGGCCAGAAATACCTGAACGAAAAAGGCCTCGGCCTCCTCACCGCCCTCGACGCCGTGGCCAACCGCCTGCAAGCCACCCCCGCCCAAGTGGCCCTGGCCTGGCTGATGCAGGCGCCTGGCGTGACGGCGCCCATTGCCAGCGCCACCAGCGTGGGCCAGGTCACGGAGCTGCTCGAAGCCACGGAGCTGCGCCTCACGGCTCAGGACTTGCAGACCCTGGAGCAGGCCCAGCCGGCCGCGGTATAGCCTACGCGTGCTGGCCGCTTGGGGCTTGTAAACCTGTTTAGACAGTTTATGCCGGGCAAGTAGCGCGGACTTTTAGTCCGCGAGTAGGGAATCAGAGTACTCGCG
>DASVTG010000555.1:0-2373 GCA_036387695.1 Hymenobacter sp.
CAGCCACGCCAATGTTGTAGTCGACGAAGCCGTAGCGGCCCAGCCGGCGCTGCACGCCCCAGAGCAAAGCCATATCAGCCGTGACGAACTGCTGCCCGGTGTTCCGGTACAAGAAAAACGGCGTTTCGTGGTTTCTCCTACCCAACCCCGTTCCGAGCGCTGCCGACACGTAATTGGCTGAAAAATTGACGACGTTGCGGCCCTGCAGCAGGCGGCGCTCCCGGTTATAATAGTAGTGCCCCGCCACCTGCGTCCGAAGGCCCAGGCTCCGGCGGCTCCCGGCGCTGGCATCGGGGCGATAGCGGGTGATGGACGGGCTTACTTCACCCAGCACCGACCAGGCCGGGTCACTCAGCTTGCGCTCGTAGGCCAGGTGGAGGCCGTAGCGGGTGTAGTAGGCTTCGGTGCCGAAGCTGGTGGAAGAAGGCAGGAAGTTATTCAGTCCCAGTTTCCACAGGCTGCGCTGCTCCTCCTGCACCCGCAGCGGCACGTTGGCCGGCGGCGGGGCTACTTCTTCGCCGTATTTCAGCTGCGTGGTGTCGGGCACGGTCTGGGCCGCGGCGCTGCGTGCGGAACCAACCAGCAGGCCGGCCCAGAGCAGGAGCTGACGGCTACGAAAACAAGACAGATTAGCCATAAGTAGGGAAGCGGTGAAGATTAGAATTGCGTGGAAAGCAGCTGCATTTGCAAAGTCAGGGGCGCGTAGGAAGTATTCACGCGCACCAGGGGCCGAGGGCCGGCGGCCGGCTTGCTGGTGAGGGAGGCGCGGCTGGCGGTGCCCTTTTTGGCCGCGGCGTAGGCCGGGGGCACGGTCAGGACGCCTTGCAGCACGTTGAGCTGGTAGGCAAACAGCTCCGGCTCGGCCGCGCTGATGACGACCTCCGTGCGGTCGGCCTCCACCGTGAGCTTGCGCAGGCCCGCGGCGGGCTGCACCCGGACGCTGCCGTAGTAGTTGCGCACGAAGCAGCTGCCGCCCAGCCCCAGCAGCTGCACCGCCGACTTGTTGGCTTCGCAGGTAAAATCGGCTTGCACGTTGGTGGCGGTCAGGTCGGCGTAGCGGGCACTGGCCGTGAGGGTGCCGCGCAGGTTGCGCAGGGTAATCTGCCCGAAGTTTTGCTCCAGCTTTTGGGTGCCGCTGAGGTCGGCCAGGGTGGTTTGGCCGTAGGCGTTTACCACTTGCAGCGGGTTGCCGGCGGGCATCAGCACGACGAATTCGGCGCGCAGGTCGCTGCGCACGGGCGCGGCGCCGGCGGGCAGCACAAACAGGTTGACGAGGTCCAGCGCGTTGCCGTTTTGCCGGAGGCGGTACTGCGCCACGGGCAGGTCCTGCACGGCCACTTCCCGCTCGGCGTGGCGGGCGCTGAGGCGCAGGGTCACCTGCACGGTGGGCCGGTCCCAGCCTCGCACCTGCACACTGGCCTTTTCAGCGCGAATGCGCACCGCCATGCCGGGCGGGCAGTTCCAGATTTGCTCCACGGTGCGGGTCACAACCTGCACCCGCTGCTGGGCCCGGGCGGCGGGCAGCACTAGTAGCCACAGCAGCCCGGCAAGACCTGCCAGCCGCCCAACGCCGGGCGAATTATTGGAAACCATCATGAGATAAGAAGTTGAACCAGTTCACGGGTTACAGATGCTTTCAGGGTGACGAGCCGGGCCTGCTCGCGGAGTAATTCCGGTGAGGCCCCGAAGCGGCGGGCGTCGCGGCTTAGCTGCGCTTCCTGGGTTTCCAGCTCCGTTAGCTGCGTGCGCAGCGTGCGAAACTCGCCCGACTGGCACAGCACCGGCTGCGACGTGCAGTGGGCGTCGATGAAGGACAGGCCCTGGCGTTCCAGCGGGTCGGCAGCTGGCGCGGGCAGCGGCAGCGGGCCCTCCTCTTCGCTGAACGTCACCGTCTCGCGGGCCACTGTGGGCGCCGCAGCAGTCGGGCGCAGCTGCCACCACACGCCTAGCACCAGTAGCACGCTGGCGGCTACGGCCAGCATGCGGCGCACGGCGCGGGCAGGCCATAAGGGCCGCACCACGGCCGGAGTGACCGGGGCAACTGCCGGTACAGCTGCGGCCGGAGCCTCAGCCGCGTCCAGCCGGGCCGCCACGTTGGCCCACAGGTCATCATCGGGCTCGTGCGTCGGCAGCGCCGGTATGGCCCGCGCCAAGGCAGCATCCACGGCCAGTTGGGCCTCAATGCGAAACCAGGTGGCGGGGTCGGGCTCGTGGGCCGGCAGGTTGTTCAGGGCCCGCCGCAGGTTGGGTTCGCTGGGTTCGGGCGTTTCGGGGGTCTGGCTCATTGGTAGAGGTAGTGAAGTTTGCGTTGCAGCAGGCGCTTGGCGTGGTGAAGCTGCGACTTGCTGGTGCCTTCCGCAATGCCGAGCATTT
>DASVTG010000556.1:0-4758 GCA_036387695.1 Hymenobacter sp.
CGCCGGGGCGCTGGGCTGGGCGCCGTTGGTGCCGCGCGCGGTGGGCGGGCTGCTGCTGGCGCAACCCGCGGCCAGTAGCGCCAACTGTAGGCAGAAAAGGCAAGTTATTCTCATGCGCAAGCTTTCCCAAAGGTCATTTTGATGCGACTAAAAAGAAACCACCATTCTGTTACTTTGATAATTAGGGATGCTAGTTACTGCGCATTTCCCAAAGCTGAGCTTATGCGGCGGCATCATTGGAGCGAGGGAATGCGCGCTGCATAAGCCTGCCGCCATAGCGCAGGCCCGCGCCAGTAGTCTAGCCCGCGGCCCGTGCTGCGCGGCTTCTGCGTAGCAAGCCACCATCGTTAGCAAGGCCCACCTCTGCCAAAGCCGCCGGCCCGGTACGCTGCAAAATAACGCGTGAGACACGTATTTAACGCCAATAAACACGTAAAATCAGCCGTGAGTAGCACTCCCAGATTGTTTGGGCCGTAGCTACTGGCGGGGTTTAGGGCGCAGCCTTCGGCGGTGAAAGTTGCAACCGCTGGATAGTCTGCGTCGCCGCCGCTTGAACCCATTCTTGCCATTGCCAAACCGGTTTTGCCACGATGATTTTTCTGGAGCCTTTCACCGAAGCCGATTTCCCGCAGCTCATTGCGTGGCTGGATTGCGAGCCGCTGCTCAAAGTCTGCTTCGGGCCTAAATTCACTTTCCCGCTGACGCCCGGCCAACTGCGCCAGCACGTGCGCGACGCCAACGTGCCGGGCCACTCCGAACGGCTCGTGTACAAAGCCTTGGACGCGGGCACCGGCGTGCCCATCGGTCACATCGCCTTGGACCACCTCAACTGGGACGCCCGCACCGGGCGCATTTCGCAGGTGCTGGTTGGCCAGCTCGCCGACCGCGGCCGAGGCTACGGCCAGGCCATCACGCAGGCGGCGCTGGCCATTGGCTTCGACGAACTGGGCCTGCACCGCATCGGGCTGGGGGTGTACGATTTCAACGCGGCGGCCATCCGCTGCTACGAGCAGTGCGGGTTTCGGCACATCGGCACGCTGCGGCACGTGCTGCGCTACGACGACGAATACTGGTCGTCGGCGGAAATGAGCTTGCTGGCCTCGGAATGGCGGCAGGCCCAGGGCAAACGGGCCCCCGCACCCCACGCGCGGGGGCAGCTTGCCGAAGCCAACTGACCGGTGCACTTGGCTACTTAGCGCGGGTTCGGCGTCGGTGTACGCCTGCCGGTCCGACGCCCAGGGCGTCCGACCGGTGGTTTCCCCCGCATTCGTATGAAGCGCGCTACTAACAACCAGATAACCACCGGTCGGACGCTCAGGGCGTCGGACCGGGGCCTGTACGCTGACGGCGGAACTGCGCTAGCGGGGGCTTTGCAGGGCGTCTCGGCGCATCCAGCCGCTGGTGGTCACTTTTTCCCAGTTGGTGAACGTGACGTAAACCGCCGGGCCTTGGGTTTCGCCGAGCCGCACTTTGTCGCCGCGCACGCAGTGGGCCTTGCGGGGCAGGGACAGGTCGGGAGAGTCGTAGAAATAGGAGCGCTCCGCCTGCACCACGGCCAAGGGCGAACCGGTGGGGCTGACCGCTGCGCCGGCTTCGGTGGCGGGAGCAGCGGGCGCGGGCCGGGCCGCTGCACCGGAACGGGTGCTGGCCGCTGGCCGCGAAGCCGAGCCGGCCGTGAGCTTGCTGAGTTCTGCGCGTTTGAGCCAGCCGGTGCCCGCTGAGCCGTTGGGCTGCACGAAAGCGGTTTTCACGAAGCCGTTGGTTTCGCCTTCGCCGTAGAAAACATCGCCCCGCCGCAGGTACCGGCCGTTGGGCGTGGATTGCTGCTCGGGCACGTCGAAGAAATAAGCCGTTTCCACCGCCACGCGGTACCGGCCGCCCGCCCCGTACTGCTGCCGGGTGGTGGCCGCTGCGCCGCGGTTTTTTGGCTCGGCCGGGGCCGGTGCGGCCGGCGCTTCGGCTACGGGGGCCGCCGCTTGGTCGGCTCGCAGCTCGGAGTCGGCGCTGGGGCTTTGGCCGCGGTTGTGCCAGGCCAGATAAGCCAGGCCGGCGCCAACGAGCAGCCCGCAGGCCACCACCAGAAAAAACGTTTTGACGATGCTTGCCCTGCTCGCGCTGGCGCCGCGCACGGGGCCGCGCGCTGCTGGCGGCGTGGCGCCCGGCCAAGGCGAACTCATGTTGGCTTGGTTGGGTGCGCTCATGGTTGGGGTGGGTACGATGTAGTTGCCATTTCCACAGTAAACCGCATACGTAATTCCGGGGGCCAACGGTAGCTTTTGCGGCTGCGGCCCTTGCCTGGCCCCGCGCCGCGTGGTGAAAGGGCGACCAACCGGTTCCGTGCCGGCTGCGGCGCACCGGCCGTGGCCCGGCGCTAACCTTTCGCGGCTGCCGGGGGTACACCTGCCTACGCGGGCAGGCGAAGCGCCGGGCAAAGGCCGCAGTTGGTATGAAAGAAAGAGTAACGCATTTCCTGACCCATTTCCCCGACATCGTGGCCACCGTGGCCGTTTTGCTCACTGGCGTGGCCGTTGGGCTGCTGGTCAAGCTCGTCGTTTTTGCGGCCTTGCGGGCCTACGGGCGCCGGGAAGATGCCGTGCTGGCCCAGTCGGTCGACCGGAACCTGAACCGGGTCAGCACCTGGTTTTTTCCGGCGCTGGCCGTGTCGCTGTTGCTCCCGCTGGTGCAGATGACGCCCAAGCCCTTTGAAGTGCTGCGCCGCCTCGTCGAGATTGTGCTCATCATCACCTTCGCCTGGGGCCTCATCAAGACCGTGGACGTGGTAGAAGACCAGGTCCTGCTGCGCTACCAGCTCAACGGCGGCGACAACCTGCGGGTGCGCAAGCTGTTCACCCAGCTGCAATTCATCAAAAAAGTGGTGATGTCGCTCATCGTGCTGGTGGCCGCGGGCTTGGTGTTGATGAGCTTCGAAACCGTGCGCCGCCTGGGCACGGGCCTGCTCACGTCGGCCGGCATTGCCAGCGTGATTGTGGGTTTCGCGGCCCAGCGCTCCATTAGCAACTTGCTGGCGGGCTTTCAGATAGCCTTCACCCAGCCCATCCGCATCGACGACGTGCTGGTGGTGGAAGGCGAGTGGGGCCGCGTGGAAGAAATTACCTTCACCTACGTGGTGCTGCGCATCTGGGACGAGCGCCGGCTGGTGCTGCCGCTCAATCATTTCATCGAAAAGCCCTTCCAGAACTGGACCCGCAACAGCGCCCAAATTCTGGGCACGGTGCACCTGCAAACCGACTACACGGTGCCCGTGGAGGCCGTGCGCGCGGAGCTGCAGCGCGTCGTGGAAAGCAGCCCGCACTGGGACCGGCGCGTGTGCGTGCTGCACGTGACCGACTCGAAGGACCGCACCCTGGAGCTGCGGGCGCTGGTGAGCGCCGCCGACGCGGGGGCCGTGTGGGAGCTGCGCTGCGCCGTGCGCGAGCAGCTGGTGGCCTTCCTGCAGCGCGAGTACCCGGACGCCCTGCCCCGCACCCGCGCCGTGGTGGAAACCCCGGCGCCGGCGCTCAACCCGGCGGTGGGCTACTCGGCCAGCAACGGCTGAGGCGCGGCCCGGCTAAGCTACGTGCAGCCACGGCTTGGCTGCTTGCAGCAGCTCCTGGCTGCTAAAGCTGAAGGCCACGCTGCTGGCAGGCGTCTGTATGCTGGTTTCGTAGGAGGTCATCCAGAGGGCTTGCTTTGCCTCCACGGGCCCAACGGCTGCCCACGGAACCAGCAGCGGCGCATGGCCTATTCCGAACGGAAACCCCACGGCCATGGCCAGCCCTTCGGCCGTGGCGCCGGCCGTGATGGCCCCTCGGTACCGGATGCCGCCCACGCTGGCGTGGCCCAGCCGAAACCGCGGCCCGGGCGGGAGGCTGGCGACTTGGTAATGCGCAGCCAGGCGCTGCCAACCGGCAACGGCGAGCCCCTTCACAATCAGACACCAAAAGCCCACAAACGCGGCAATGGCCAGTGGCGGAATCAGCAGGAACCAGTAGTTGCTCATGCCCTCTCTACGAGCCAAGTAGCCTGAACGGTGCGCCGCCCCTCCACTGGACCCGCTGCCAAGGCGCCCCTAACTGCTGCTTCCTCGTGAAAAGACACCCTCGGGCGGTAGCCGCTGCCGTTGGCTTCAAGCCCACAAAGCCGTTTGGGATGAGCCACTTGGGCTGCATGCGCACTTGCAGGGCGGCGCCTTTTTCTTTAGGCGTTTGGCGCCTTGGGCTTCCTGACGACGGGGCAGGACTTTTTCCCGGGTTCGCCGCAGCCAGGCGCCCACCCGCGTGCGCGCAACGGGTTTCCGGGCAGTGCCTGGCGTGGCCCGCGGGCGGTGCCAAACCGCGGCTGCGCGCGGCTTGGGCGCGGCCAAAGCCAGGGCCTTGTTCCCGGTCACAGCCGCAGTCTCTTCCGCCGGCGGAGCCGGGACATTGGCGATTTTGATGAGCTCCCGTTCTTTCAGCCACCCGGCACTTTGGGTACCGTCCGCTTGCACGAAAGTGGTGCGCACGAAGCCGTTGCGGTCGCCATCGGCATAGAAAACGGCGCCCCGCTGCAGGTAGCGCCTGATGGGCACGGACTGCGCCGGCTGTTCAAAGAAAAAGGCCTTTTCCACCGCCACCCGGTACTGATTGCCGGTGATGGGCAGTTGGCTCACGGGCACCGCGGCTTCGTATTCCGTGCTGTCGACGGCCGCGGCCGACTCGGCAAGCTTCGTTTGAGGGCCTGGGCTGGAAGACGTTGAGTTGAAATACTGGACCAACAAGG
>DASVTG010000557.1:0-7985 GCA_036387695.1 Hymenobacter sp.
GCTTGGGCAGGCTGTAGAGATACACGTCGCGGTCGAGACCCGACACGCGCCAGAAGTCCTGGTCTTCGAGGTAGGAGCCGTCGTGCCAGCGCATCACTTGCACGGCCAGCGTGTTTTCGCCCGGCTTCAGGTACTGGGTAATGTCAAACTCGGCCGGCGACTTGGCCACCTTGCTCATGCCCACGCGCTGCCCGTTCACAAACACAAAGGCGCAGCCCGAGATGGAGCCGAAATTGAGCAGCACCTCGCGCCCTGCCCAGCTGGCCGGCACCGTGAAGCTGCGCCGGTAGCTGCCCACCGGGTTGTCGCGCCCGTCAATGAAGGGCGGGTTTCTCGGGAACGGATAGGTGATGTTCGTGTAAATGGGCGTGCCAAAGCCCTGCATCTCCCAGTTCGAGGGCACGGCAATGGTCTTCCAGCCGGCGTCGTTGAAGCCGGGCTGCTGGAAGTCCAGCGGGCGCTGGTCGGGCCGGGCCACGTAGTTGAATTTCCAGGCGCCGTTGAGGGACTGATAGTAGGACGACTTCCGGTAGTCGTTGGCGGCAACGTCGGCGGCGCGGTCGTACACCATAAAGCTGGCGTGCGGCTTTTCCTTGTGTTGCTCGAACACCACCGGGTTTTCCCATTCGGAGCGGTTGGGCTGGGCCATAAGCGGACCCGCCAACAGCAGCGCGGTCAAGAAGCAAAAAGAGCGAAAGAGAGGCATTGACAAAGGCAAAAACAGAAACAACGTTTAGAAAGATATTTGGCGGCTGTGCACTTGGGCCGCAGGCCGAGCGTGGCCGGGGCCGCTTGCCCGCTTTGCTGAACCGAAAGTGCGCGCAGCCAACGACGGAGCCACTGCCCCTGGCGGGCTACGCTCGGCACGACGGGCGCCGGGCTCCCGGTGGATGGCCTTGGGGCCGCGGCGCCCGCGCTGGTTAGCGTCCCCCCGCAACCGTGCCGGCCGGCACGGTATTCCGGGCCGCGGCGCGCGACGAGCTCTTGGGCGCCGCCTTGCCGAGGGGCGCCTCCTGCTTTTTGCGCGCGTAATAAGCCTGCAAGGTGCTGAAAGCCATTTTTTTGATGCCCCGCTCCGACACCAGCCCCTTGCGGTTGTAGAAGTCCTGCACGCCCGGCAAGGGCCGGCGGGCCGAGTGAAAGTCCATCAGAATCCAGGGCGAAGCCCCGCGCAGGAACGGGATTTTGTCCATCATCGCCAGGTTGTTTTTGAACACCGCGTCCTGGTATTCCTCGGTCCAGCGCTCGTCGGCGGGGCCGTGGCGGCCCTGCAGGGCGTCGCCGCCAAACTCACTCAATATCATGGGCTTGTCGAAAGTGGTTTTCCAGCGCACGTCGCCGCAGGACTCGGGCGTGCCGTAGTACCAGCCGCAGTAGTTGTTCACGCCCAGCACGTCCAGCTCCTGGCCCAGGGCGTCGTCCACGGTGCGCTCGCCGGCAGCCGAGGTGTGGATTTCCAGCGCGCCCGTAATCAGGCGGCTGGGGTCGAGGGCGCGGGCCGTGCGCACCAGCGAAGTCAGAAAAGCCTGGCGCGGGCCGCCGGGCGGCGTTTCGTTGGCCACCGACCACAGCACGATGGCCGCGCGGTTGCGGTCGCGGGTTATCATTTCGGTGAGCTGCTGCTGGGCGTTGGCCAGCACGGCGGGGTTTTCCCACTCAATGGTCCAGTACACCGGAATCTCCGACCAAATGAGGATGCCCATGCGCTCGGCCTCGCGCACCATGTCCTCGGTGTGCGGGTAGTGGGCCAGGCGCACGAAGTTGCAATTCAGCTCCTTGGCCCAGCGCAGCAGCGTGCGGCATTCCTCAACGGTGCTGATGCGTCCGCCCGTTTGCGGGGCCACCTCGTGAATGGAGATGCCGCTCAGGTACACCGACTTGCCGTTGAGCAAAATGTCCTGGCCCCGGGTTTCGATGGTGCGGAAGCCGATGGAGTCCTGGTACACGTCGCGGCCGCTGCTCACGCGCACCAGGTAGCGGCGCGGGTGGCCAGGAGCCCAGCGGTCCAGCCGCTTCACGCGGCCGCTCACCTTGGCGTAGCCCTCGGCGTTGGGCGTCACGGTGGTGGTGAAGCGGGCTTCCGGAATGGCCACCGTCACGGGCTGCCCGCGCTGGGGCCCGTCGAGCTGCACCCAGCCGTCGAGCTCGTCGGCGCTGCCTTTCTTGAGCTGCACCACGGCTTCGCGCACGAAGGTTTCGGGCGTTTCAACGAGCTTCACCGAGCGGGTGAGGCCGCCGAAGTTCCACCAGTCGCTGTTGTTGGTCGGGATGTCGGTGCGGTGGCGGGTGTTGTCCACCTTCACAATCACGAAGTTGTCGCCGTCCTTCACCTCGTCGGTCACGTCGAAGTTGAAGGGCGTGAAGCCGCCCACGTGCCCGCCCAGCAGCTGGCCGTTGAGGTACACCTTGGCGTCGTAGTTGGCGGCGCCGAAGTACAGGAACTGCCGCTTGCCGGGCGTTTTCTTCACCACAAAGTTCTTCTTGTACCAGATGGTACCCTCGTAGAAAAACAGCTTTTCCTGCTGGGTGTTCCAGTCGCCGGGCACGCGCAGCTGCTCGGCCGTGTCGAAGTTGTACTCCACCAGCTCGCTCTTGTTCTGGGGCTGCTGGTTGCGGAAGTAGCCATAGGGCGAGGGCACGTAGCGGTAGCTGTAGTACCCGTTTTCCATGGGGTCGATGATGCAGCGCCAGACGCCGTCCAGGCTTTGGGACGGGCGGTTGGGCACGTTGGTGAGCAGCGGGTCGGGCGGGCGCACCGTGGGGTCAAAGCGCGGGCGGGCGGTTTGGGTGGCGGGCGCGGGGCCAGCCGGGGGCGTGGCCGACTGGGCCGCCGCGCAGAGGCTGGCCAGGCAGAGGGCCGGCGCGGCGAGTCGAAGGAAGTTCATGGGTGGGGCAATGGTGTGGAACAGGACTTGGGCGGCTTTTTAGCGCCGGCGGGGTGCCTTAGGGGCGCCGTCCCGCCGGCACTTTATCGTTCTTTTTTTGTCTGGTTTCCATCGGCGGGTTGCTTCGCCGGGGCTAAAGTACCAACTGCTGCCTTTCGGCAACCCCAGCCCTCTTCCAAACGCCGGTTGGGGGTTGGGTTGCAGTGGGGTTTGGTGCTTACGATAGCAAGGCATAAGTAAGAATCAACAATTCACGTAGTTAACGTTCGATAGGTCATCGTTTTGTTACTTGCTACTTGACTTGGGTTGCTCACTTAACCCAGTTGCGGAGTACTGCAAAATAGGTTCTTAATACCCCGGGTTTTGCGTCAGCGTGCCGAAGCTCAGGTCGATTTCCGTTTGCGGAATGGGCAGCAGCGTGTTGCGGGCATCGAGGCCCGTGATGGTGAGGTTGCCCGGAATCACGGTGCTGTTCAGGCGGGTGGTGCGCTCAATCAGGGTGCCGGTGCGCAGCAGCGTGAGGCGGCGTTGCTCCTCGCCGATGAGCTCGCGGGCGCGCTCGTCCAGAATCAGGTTGAGGGTCACGTCGGCGTCGTTGAGGATGTTGCCGGCCGCGGTGTTGTTGAAAGCGCGCTGCCGCAGCACGTTGAGCGTGGCGCGGGCCCCGCTCAGGTTGCCCTGCCGGAACTGGGCCTCGGCCAGCAGCAGGTAGGTTTCGCCCAGGCGCATCATGGGCAGGTCTTTGTACATGGCAAAGCCGAACTCGTCCACGGGGTTGTACTCGTTCCACTTCGTGATGTAGGGCGTGATGTTGCGCAGCGTGTCGGTGCCGGTGAGGCCGGTCACGCGCCGGCCAAACAGGGCGGGCCGGGACGGGTCGTTGTAATAAAAGCGGCGGCGCAGGTTGTACTTGGAGTTGCGCACGTCGTTGGGCGCGTACAGGCGGTAGGCCATCCAGTTGCTGAGGCGGATGCGGCCCAGGCCGCGGCCCCCGAGCGAGTCGGCCACCCGCATGCCCGCCACGTTGTAGTAGCCCGGCACCCACACCCGGCGTTGCTGGGCGGCGTTGGCCTGGGCCGCCGGGGGCGGGGGTGGGCCGCCGCCCACGCCGGCGGCGCTCAGCTGCTGCTCAATGCCCCAGATGATTTCGGTGTTGCCCTGCGCCCGGCGCGTGTTGCCGATGACGAACATGTCGGCGTAGTAGTCGCCCGGCTGCCCGGCCCGCACCCCGTAGCGGGCGCGCACCAAGCTGTAGAGCCCGCTACCGACGAGGGCCTGGAGCTGGGCTTCGGCCAACGCCGGCTGCCCGGCCCGCAGGTACACCTCGCCCAGCAGGTGCTGAGCCGCCCCGCGGGTGACGCGCCCCGAGGGCTGCCGGGTGTTGTTGGCCAGCCACAGGTTGGGCAGGGCCGCGGTCAGGTCCTGGATGATGAAGGCGTTGACCTCGGCCAGTGGCGCGCGGGTGTAGTCGGTGCGCGCCGAAGTCACGGGCTCGTCCACGATGGGCACGGGGCCGTAGAGGGTGGCCAGGAAGTTGTAGGCGTAGGCCCGGTAGAAGCGGGCTTCGGCGTCGATGCGCCGCTTGTAGCCGGGGCGCACCGTGGACGGGGCGTTGGCGGCCGCCTTAATCAGCACGTTGGCGTTGGCGATGATGCGGTAGGCCGAGCGCCACCAGATGCCGGCGGCCCCGTCGCGCGAGGTCATCGAGGCGTAGTTGTAATACGAGGTTTCGATGCCCTGGGGGTTGGCAACGATTGCCACGTCGGTGCCGCCCTGCATGGTGACGAGCGTGCCCTGGTTGTCGGAGTAGGTGTACTGCTCGCGCACCACCGACATCAGGCCGGCCATGCCGGCCTCGATGCCCAGCGAGTCGACCAGCGAGCCTTCCACGGTGTAGATGCTCTGGGGGGTTTCGTCGAGAAAGTCCTTCTTACAGGAACTGAGGACGGGGGCCGCGGCCAGCAGGCCCAGCAAACAAATAACGATGCGTTTCATGATAATCGGGTGAGAACGGAGGGTGGGAATTAGCGCAGGCCCAGGGAGAGGCCGAAGACGTAGCTGGCCACGTTCGGAAAGTTGGGGACGCCGTCGACGGCGCCGTCGCCGGTGCCGTTGCCCTGCGAATAGTTCTGCTCGGGGTCCCAGCCTATCCACTTGGTCCACGTGTAGATGTTGCGCCCGCTCACGTACACCGAGGCCGAGCCCAGGTGCGCGCGGTCCAGCAGGGGCTGGGCAAAAGTGTAGCTCAGCGTCACGTCCTTCACGCGGGTGTAGCTCGCGTCTTTGGGGAAGCCGTAGCCGCGGGCGCTGGAGTTGGTGAGGCCCTGGCGGTCCTGGCTCATGTTGGCGGGCGTCCAGAAGGTAACGGCCGACGGCTGATTGATGCGGCCCGGGAAGTCGGAGCGGGTGAGCAAGCCGTTGTTGCGCAGCACGCCCTGGGCGGTCTGAACGAACACCCGCAGGCTCAGGCCTTTGTAGGCGAAGGTGTTGGTGAGGCCGGCGGTGTAGTCGGGCAGCGTGGTGCCTTGGTACTCGCGGTCGTTGCTGTCAATCCTGCCGTCGCCGTTGATGTCAGCAAATTTCAGGTCGCCGGCCCGCACGCCGGGGTCGGAGATGGTGGGCGTTTCGCCGGTCTGGTACACCCCAATCTTGCGGAAGTCGTAGATGGCGCTCAGCGGCCGGCCAATGAAGCGGCGGTTGCCGATGTCGTCGGTGCCGTTGCCGTAGAGTTCCAGCACCTTGTTGCGGTTGCGGGTAAAGTTGAGGTTGGTGCTCCAGGTGAAGTCTTTTTGTTGCAGGTTCACCGTGTTCAGCGTCACCTCAATGCCGCGGTTCTGCACGCTGCCGATGTTGTCGAGCACGGAGTTGTAGCCGCCCACCACGGGCACCTGCCGGAAGAGCAGCAGGTCCTTGGTGGTGGCGTCGTAGTACTCCACCGAGCCGCCGATGCGGTTTTTCAGCAGGCCAAAATCCACCGCGTAGTTGCTGCTGGTGGTTTGCTCCCATTTCAGGTTGGCGTTGCCCAGGCCGCGGGTGTCGTTGGTGCTGGTGGTGCCGGCTTGCAGGCCGGTCACGGGCAGGCCGTTGTAGGCGTAGGCCACCCGGGACTCGGCCGTGATGGTCTGGTACGGGTTGATGCCCTCGTTGCCGGTGCGGCCAATGGAGTAGCGCAGCTTGAGCAGGTTCACCAGGTCGTTGTCCTTCAGAAACGACTCGTTGGCCACGTTCCAGCCCACGGCCACCGAGGGGAAGGTGGCGTACTTGTCGGCGTTGGCCCCGAACACCGACGAGCCGTCGCGCCGGGCCGTGAGCGTGAGCAGGTAGCGGCTGTCGTAGGCGTAGTTCAGGCGGCCCATCTGGGAGAGCAGCGCCCGGCGCTCGTCGTAGGACGTGGGCGTAACGGGCCGGCTGGCCGCCGCGATGTTGGTGTACGTCGTCGCGTCGTTGATGAAGCCCGAAGCGTTGACGGTGGACACGAAGTAGGTGTTTTGCTGGGCGCTGTAGAGGGCCGTGAGGTCGAAGTGGTGCTTGCCGAAGTCCTTGTTATAAATCAGCAGGTTTTCGAGGGTGTAGTTGGTGCGGTTGTCGTTGGTGACCACCGCCGAGCCAATCAAGTCGCCGGCCGGCCGGCCGCTGTAGCTGGCGAAGAAGTACGGCCGGTACGAGTAGCTGGCGTTCAGCCGGTAGGTGAGGCCGTCCACGAAGGTGGGCTTCACCTCGGCGTAGCCCGTGCCGGTGAGCTGGTTGACGCGGTTGATGCGCGTGGTGGTGAGGCCCAGCAGCGGGTTGGTGTAGAGCAGCTCGGGCGCCATCGGGTAGATGTTGTAGGTGCCGTCGGCGTTGTAGGGGTTGCCGTAGGGGCTCATGGCCTGGGCCAGGGCCAGGTTCACGCGGCCGCCGTCGTCGTTGCTGTTGGCGTAGAAGGCCGACGTGCCCACGCGCAGCCAGGGCGTGAGGTTGGCGTCCAGGTTGGTGCGCACGCTGATGCGCCGGAACTGATAGCCCTTGAGCGTGCCCTGCTGCTGGAAGTAGTCGCCCGACAAGTAGTACTTCACGTCGGGCGTGCCGCCCGAGACGGCCACGTTGTGGTTCTGCACGTAGCCCCGCTGCTCGACGAGCTTCATCCAGTCCACGGTGCGGCCGTTGTTGTAGTTGTCAATCTCGCTCAGGTTGGGCACGTTCTGGGTGTTGTTCACGCCCGTCTGCCGCTTGAATTCGGCGTACTTCTCGGCGTAGCCCGGCCCGTCGAGGGGCACGAGCGTGTGCTGCAAAAACTCGGGGCCGCCGTAGCCGGAGTAGCGAACCTGGGCCTTGCCGGTTTTGCCGTGCTTGGTGGTCACCAGAATCACGCCGTTGGAGCCGCGGGTGCCGTAGATGGCCGTGGCCGAGGCGTCCTTCAAAATCTCAATGCTGGCGATGTCGGTGGGGCTGATGTCGTTGAAGTTGCCGGGAAACGGCACGCCGTCCAGAATCACGTAGGGGTCGGTGCTGGCCGTGATGGAGCGCACCCCCCGAATCTGAATGCGGGGCTGGCTGCCCGGCACCGACGAGCCGGTGGTCACCGTCACGCCCGCCACCGCGCCCTGCAACGCCAGGGCGATGTTGGACACCGGTATTTTTTCGAGGCGGTCCTGCGGCACCGAAACCACGGAGCCGGTCACGTCTTCGCGCTTTTGGGTGCCGTAGCCCACCACCACCACTTCTTCCAGGGCCTTGGCGTCGGTCTGCAGTTGGGCGCCGATGCTCGTGCGCCCGCCAATGGCCACTTCCTGCGGGGCATAGCCCACAAAAGAGAACACCAGCGTGCCGTTGGCCTGGGCTTCGGGCACGCGCAGGCTGTAGCTGCCCTGGGTGTCGGTGCTCGTGCCCACGGTGGTGCCCTTCAGCACCACCGTTACGCCGGGCAGGCCCGCGCCCTTTTCGTCGGTGATGGTGCCCGTCACGGTCAGGTCGGGGGCCAGGGACCGGAGCGCGTGCTCGGCCCTTGTCGGCAGGGAAGCCGGGCCCGCATCGGCTGGGCCAGCCAGGGCAGCTAGTGGCCACAGGGCCGCGCCGAGGAGTAAAGGTTTTAGTTGCATGGGTGAGAAAATTATTGCCGGG
>DASVTG010000558.1:0-3087 GCA_036387695.1 Hymenobacter sp.
TTCCGGGTGGCCACGATGTACGCCTCGGGCGGCCTGCAGTACAGCGCGGCCGACATGGCCAGGTACCTGCAGTACCAACTCAACGAAGCCGATGCCGCCGTGGCCCTGAGCCACCGCCCCGCCTGGGGCGACCCCAACGAAAATGCCGTGGGCCTGAATTGGGTGCTTATCAAAACCGTGGACAGCAAGCGCCAGTTGGACCACACCGGCGGCACCTTCGGCTTCGCCAGCTACTGCGCCCTGTACCCGGAGCTGAAATTTGGCATTGTGCTGCTCTCCAACGAGTCGGACCCCGGCACGCAAAACAGTCTGCGGGCCATGGCCGAGGAGGTGCTGGAAGCCGCCTACGGCACGCCGCCAGCGCTGACCGCTCTGCAGGCCGAGCTGCTGCGCCGCAGCTACGCCCAAGCTCCAGAGGCGGTGGCCGAAGTCAAAAAGCAGCACCCCGAGCTGCACCTGAGCGAAGAATACGTGAACGCCTGGGGCTACATATTGGCTCGGCAGGGCAAGCCCAAGCAGGCGCTGGAAATCTTCAAATTAAACGTCAGCATGTACCCCAAAGCTTGGAACGTCTACGACAGCTTGGGCGAAACCTACGAGCTGCTGGGCGACCGTCCGCTGGCCATCAGGAACTACAAACAGTCCTTGGCGCTCAACCCGAATAACACCGGCGCCATGGATTATCTGAAAAAAGTAGGCTCGCCCGCCAAGTAGAAAAGGTGGGTTGCTGCTGCCGTTTTAGCAACAAAAAGGCCCGCCGTGTGCACCACAGCAGGCCTTTGGGAGCGGTTTACCGGTCCCGGTCCGACGCCTTAGGCGTCCGACCGGTTGAAGGTCGGCCGAAATCGATGGAGCGTATCGGGTTGACGACAACCGGTCGGACGCCTAGGGCGTCGGACCGGTAAAACCGCTCTAACATGGGGCCGTTTGGCAATCAGACCAAACGCGACCTACCGCACCACCAGGCGGCTGGTGGCGCCATCGGCAGCGCGCAGCAGGTACAAGCCCGCGGGCAGGCCGCGCACGTCGAGTTCGGTGGAAGCGACAGGCAGCTGGCGCACGGTACGCCCCATCCCGTCGAGCAGGGCCCCGGCCACGGGCCTGCTTAGCCGCACGGCTGCTTCGGGCGAGGCGGGGTTGGGGTAGCACTGCAAGGCGGCGGGGCCGGTGGCGCCGGGGCGGCTGGCCGTCACCACACCGCGCAGGCCAATTTGGTACACCGCAATGGTGCTGCTGACTTCGTTGGCTAGGATGAGCAGCGGGAGGCCCGTGGGGCTGTTGCCGCCCGATACAAATACGAGGCCCTCCGGGCCCTGGTCGCCGGTGCCGGCCGTGAGGCTGCGGTTGTTGAGGTACTGCACCAGGCGCGGGTTAGCCGGGTCGTTCACGTTCAGTATCAGCACGCCGCCCTGGCGCTCCAGGCTGATGAAGGCGTAGGTGGTGTCGCGAATCACGCCGATGGTGGCGCCTTCGGGCTCGGGGCCTTTGTCGTCGGAGCGGTTCTTGCGCGTGGGCGCTTCGGTGGTGCTATTGCTGGCGTTGAAGATGCTGCCAAACGTGGGGTCGGTGCTGGTGAGGCGCTCCAGCAGGTCGCCGCTGTCGTGCACCAGCGCGCCGGTGGTGGCGTTGAGAATGCTGAACGAGCGGCCGCCAAAGGCATAAATATGGTCGAAGTCGCCGTCGCCGTCAGTGTCGCCCAGCTTGTTGGTCACGTTCAGGCGGCCCAACGCGCGATTGTTTTTCAATAGCGCGGCCTGTGGGAAAGCCGTGGGGTCGAGCACATAAGCGGCGCTGCCGAGGCGCACGGCTTCCACGAGGCCGCCGGTGCCGGTGTACTCGCGGGCGTCGCCTTCGTTGGCGGTGAGAATATAACGGCCGCCGCCCAGCGTGGCCGGCAGTTCAAAGGCGGCAATGGCGTCGGGCTGACGCATGCCGCGCACCGGCCAGTTGGCCATGAGTACATCGGCCGCTTGGTCGGAAGCGTCGAAGCTGAAACCGGGCTGGCTGTGGTCCTGGTAGCCGATGGGGCGCAGGGCGGTGAATTGCAGCGTGGTCAGGTCCAGTGTGGCCATGGCGTTGTTCTCCTGCAACGCGATATAAGCCGTGCGCGAATCAGCGGACACGGTCACGTATTCCGGCTCCAAATCCTGGGCCACGGAACTGGCCGGGCCCGCTGCCGGGCCGCCGTAGATGCGAATGCCGGCCGTGCGCAGCGCGGCGGCCTGGGTGTTATAGCTGCTGAAATCCACCGTCGTCACGTTGGCCTGCGTCAGGGCGGCGATGCCGCCGCTCACGTCCACCACCGTCACGGAGCCCACGGGGTCGTTGGTGTAGGTCGCGTTCGGTTCGCCTTCGTTGGCCGTGATGACGTAGCGGCCATCGGGCGAGAAGGTGACCATGTCAGGCAGGGCGCCGGCCGTCACTTGCTTGATGAACGTGCCAGCTTGGTCAAAAAATACGATTTTGCCAATGTCCTGTGCGGTCGTGCCTTCCACGGCGCAGGCCACCAGCCCATTGCGCACCGCCACCGAGTTGATGTTGCCATAAGGCGTCATAATGATAGACGCTACCGAAGTAATGGTGCCCGGCGTGGCGAAGTTGAGAATGTCCAGCTTGGCACCTATCGAGTTGGCCACGTACAGCCGCTGCGTGCTCGGGTCGTGGGCCACAATTTCGGCCGAGTTAAGTTGGACGGGCGGTGTGGCAGTGGAAAAAGCCGTGCCGTTCTGGTAGCTGCCCAGCAGGCTCAGGCGCAGGTTACCGGCGCGCTCCGGGGCCTGCGTATCGTTGTCCTTGATGAAGACCAGAAACTCGGTGGCACCTGCTGTGAGCGTGGCGTTAGTAGGGTTCTGTAGGCGCACCGAGAAGTACTCGGCGGGCTCGGAGGTGGCGTCGTCCGCCACAGGCAGAACGAGCGTGGCGGTGGTGCTGCCCGGCATGAAAGTGACGGTTTGAGTGCTGGCAAACGTGAAGTCGGACCCAGCCGTGGCCGTGCCCAGCGGCGCTATGATGGCTTGCACGGTGCTGGCCGTGGCGTTGGCGTTGCGGATGCTGAGCGGCAGCGCCACGGTGCCGGCGTTTTCGGCC
>DASVTG010000559.1:0-1661 GCA_036387695.1 Hymenobacter sp.
CGCAGTACCAGAACCCGGTGTCGAACGGGCTGGGGTTGTCGCTATCGCCGCATTCGTAATCAGAGGTATCGGCTTTGGGGGCTGGGGTGTATTTGCGGTACACGACCTCGCCCGTTGAAAACGCAATGGGCTCGCGGAACAGGGGCCCGTCGAAGACGAAGGTGTGGAACTCGCCGTTTTCGCCGCAGGGGTCGACGTTGGCTGGTAGGTCGCGCAGGAATTGCTCGTCGATGACGCGGCCCACGAAGCTTTGGTCCAGGTATTTCTCGTTGACGCAGGTAGTGATGGTTTTGAAGCCCAAGCCCAAAAACTCGCGCATGAGTTCGGCCGTGGGCACGCCCCACAGCGGAAACGCAGCCTGCCAGCCGGCTTCGGCCAGCTTGTTCTCGCGGTACTGCCGCAGGTCTTCGAGGAAGATGTCGCCGAAAATAGCCACCTCCGCGCCCTGGCTTTTCAGCTCGTGCAGCGTGGCGCTCATCAGGTGCTCGTAGGCGTCCATGCTGGGCATCTCGGGCAGGAAAAGCTTGCGGCAAGGCAGCCCGAGGCGGTCGGCCTGTTGGTCGAGCAGGGCCGTGCGCACGCCGTGCATGGAGATGCGCTGGTAGGGCTCGCTGACGGTGGTGAGTAGGGTTTGAATGTGGTATTGCCCGCTTTGCCGCACCTTGTAGAGCGCCAGGGCCGAGTCCTTGCCCCCGCTCCAGTTGAAAATAGCCTGCTGTTTCATTGGGGCAAAGAAAGTCCGTAGCGTGGACTCTGCGAGTCCGTGCGTGGAAGAACGTTCCAACATGCGCAGACTAGCAGAGTCCACGCTACAGGCAACCTTTCTCGCCAATAGCCGAACAAGCAGGCCATGCACTTTGCCGTTATTACCCCCACCCACCAGCGCCGGGAGCTGCTGCCCGAAGCCGTGGCCAGCGTGCGCGCCACCGTGAGCGCGCCCCTCGATTTCTCGTTTGAGCACCTGATTTACGACAACGGCTCGCGCGACGGCACGGCCGCTTACCTGCGCGAAGCCGCCGCCCAGCCCGGCCCGCCGCTGCGCCACTGGCACTCGGCCGGCCGCCAGCTGGCCGGAAAGGCCCGCAACAGCCTCATCCAGGAAGCCCCGGCCGAAGCTTGGGTGGTGCCGCTGGACGACGATGACATCCTGCTCCAGCGCACGCTGCACCACTACGCCGCCCAAATCCTGGCCCACGCCAACCGCCCCTGGTTCGTAGCCGATTTCCTGCGCGTGGACGAGCACGGCCGCTACCTGCCCAACGAGGACTACTACGCCTGGCAGTTCGACACGCCCACCGACATGCTCCGGGCCATTTTTCGGGCCGAACACTTCATTCAAGGCAACGTGTGCTACCGCCGCGCTTTCGTGGACCAAGTGGGCGGCTACGATGGCGAGCTAGCCATGGCCGAGGACCTGGACCTGTACGTGCGCTTTCTGCTGGCCGGGCAGCTGCCGGTGCTGTGCCCGCACATCAGCCACCTGCACCGCTTCCACGCCCGCAACGTGAGCATTGGCGTCGATGCCGACAAGCACAACGCCGACCTGCGGGTCATTTACTTGAAATACGCGGAGCAACTGCAAGCGCTAGGGATTGAGGAACCGGGCAAGTAGCGGACTGCGTATTTTTGGGATTATGACCACGCCCCTGCCCGCCCCCGAC
>DASVTG010000560.1:0-2199 GCA_036387695.1 Hymenobacter sp.
ACTACAAAGTTCGCGCTACTTACTCGGCGTACTCCGAAACTGCTCTAGCTACGTCAGTGGCGAGTGTTGCATGGAATGCATAGCTTCATGATGCCTCGTCATTCAACAATCAAGTAGGTTCTCCTAATCCCAACGCATGCAACCGTCCTGTCGAGCGCAGCCGAGACATCTCGCGTGGGGCAGCACTTCAATCGTCTGTCGTGCTGGGCTGGCCCGGCACGACAGACGGTTTTTAGTCAAAACGGTAGAACGGCTTGCCTACTGCAACCTTGGGTTGGGCTGCGCGGACGCCAGGCGAGCACGACGTTTTCAGTTTGTCTTTTCAACCGAGTACCGCATGAAATCTGCCTTCCAGCTACTTGCCACGGCTTTTCTCGTGAATGGCTTTAGCGCAGCCCACGCTCAAAAAGCTGCACCCCAAACCGACTTTCACCAGTGGGCCGCTACGCCGCCCATGGGCTGGAACAGCTGGGACTGCTACGGCCCCACCGTGACCGAAGCCGAGGTGAAGGCCAACGCCGACTACATGGCCCGCAACCTTCAACGCAGCGGCTGGGAGTACGTGGTGGTGGACATTCGCTGGTACGTGGGCAACGACACCGCCCACGGCTACAACGAAAAAGACCCCGACTTCAACCTGGACCAGTACGGCCGCTTTGTGCCGGCCGTGAATCGGTTTCCTTCGGCCGCGGGCGGCAAAGGCTTCAAGCCCTTGGCGGATTACATGCACGCCAAGGGGCTGAAATTTGGCATTCACATCATGCGCGGCGTGCCGGTGGTGGCGGTGCAGCGCAAGCTGCCCATCCTCGGCAGCAAGGCCACGGCCGCCGACATCCACAGCAAGGAAAGCCAGGCCGGCTGGCTGCACGACATGTACACCGTGGTGGCCGGCCGCCCCGGCGCGCAGGAATACTACGACTCGCTGTTCAAGCTCTACGCCTCTTGGGGGGTGGATTTTGTGAAAGTCGACGACTTGTCTTCGCCCTACCACGCGCCGGAAGTGGAGATGATTCGCAAGGCCATCACCCGCTCGGGCCGCAAAATCGTGCTCAGCACCTCGCCCGGCGAAACCCCCATTGCCCAGGCCAAGCACGTGGCCGCCCACGCCAACATGTGGCGCACCGTGGGCGACTTCTGGGACAGCTGGGAGCAGCTCAAGGAGCATTTCGAGGTGTGCGAGCGGTGGGCGCCCCACATCAGCCCCGGTGCCTGGCCCGATGCCGACATGCTGCCCCTGGGCCGCCTGGGCATCCGCGCCGAGCGGGGCGACGACCGCATGACCCGCTTCACCCGCGACGAGCAAATCACGCTCATGACCCTGTGGAGCATCTTCCGCTCGCCGCTCATGTTCGGCGGCGACTTGCCGAGCAACGACGCCTTCACGCTGGCGCTGCTGACCAACAAAAACGTGCTGGCCGTGCACCAGCGCAGCGCCCGCAATCGCCAGCTTTTCCACCGCGACAACCTGGTGGCCTGGACCGCCGACGACCCCGCCACCGGCGACAAATTTCTGGCCCTCTTCAACGCCCAGGACCAGGAGCTGGCCCCCGAAAGCGAAGCCGCCTGGGCCAGCGGCCCGATAAACCGCCAAAACCAGAGCAAAGCGGCCAGCATTGACATCACGGGTGCCACCAAGCTCTACCTGAACGTGCGCAACGGCGGCGACGACAGCGCCTGGGACCACGCCGACTGGCTGAACCCCACGCTGAGCGGCAACGGCAAAACCACGCCGCTGACCACCGTGCCCTGGAAAAGCGCCACCGCCGGCTGGGGCAAGGCCACGGTGAACAAAAGCGTGTCGGGCGCGGACTTGCTGGTGGGCGGGAAGAAGTACGACACCGGCATCGGCACGCATTCCAACTCCATCATCGAATACGACTTGCCGGCTGGCTACACGCGCCTGAGCACCACGGCGGGGCTGGACCAGGCCGGCGCGGCCCAAAACACCGGCGGCACGCTCAGTTTCCTGGTGTTCACCAAAAACCCGTACCGTCCGGCGCCGGCCGATTCGGTGCGCGTGCCGGTGTCGCTGCAGGAACTGGGCGTGGCCGCCGGCGCCACCGTGCAGGACCTGTGGACGGGCCAGCCCGCGGGCGAACTCCGCAACGAGTTTGCGCCTTATATCCGTCGGCACGGCGCCAAGCTGTACCGAATTGTGAAAGCCAGAAAATGATTTCAGAACGATGTAGAGACGCGGGA
>DASVTG010000561.1:0-5074 GCA_036387695.1 Hymenobacter sp.
TCTAGGCGTCTTTACGGACAATGGCGGCACTCATTTCGGCTTCACATACCACTTTGCCGTTCACAAACGCCTGGCCGCGCATTTTGGCGATGCCGCGCTTGATGGGCGCCAGCAATTGGCAATGGAATACAATGGTGTCGCCGGGCAGCACCTTTTTACGGAACCGGGCATTCTCGATGCCCAGAAAATACTGCCAGTAGTTCTCGGGGTCGGGCACGGTGTTCATCACCAGGATGCCGCCGGTTTGGGCCAGCGCCTCGATTTGCATCACGCCGGGCATGATGGGGTTGCCGGGGAAGTGGCCCTGAAAGAACGGCTCGTTTATCGTCACGTTCTTCACCGCCGTCACCATCTGGTCGTCGAGGTGCACCACCTTGTCTATCATCAGGAAGGGGTAGCGATGGGGCAGCACCTGCATGATGCGGTTGATGTCCATCACCGGCTCGCGGCTGGCGTCGTAGAGCGGCACGGGGTTGCTGCGGGCCTCCAGCATCTTCTTTTTGATGCGCTTGGCGAAGGCCACGTTGGCGGCGTGCCCGGGGCGGGCGGCCAGAATCTGGCCTTTCAGCGGGCGGCCCACCAGGGCGAGGTCGCCCACGAGGTCGAGCAGCTTGTGGCGGGCGGGCTCGTTTTTGTGGCGCAGGTCCACGTTGTTGAGAATGCCTTCTTTCTTGACCGAGACGCGCGGCTTGCCCAGCATTTTGGCCAGGTCGTTCAGCTCGTCGTCGGTCACCACGCGGTCAACCACCACGATGGCGTTGCTCAGGTCGCCGCCCCGGATGAGGTTGTTTTTATAGAGCATTTCCAGCTCGTGCAAAAAGCAAAACGTGCGCGAAGAAGCGATTTCGGCCCCAAACTGCCCGATGTCGGCCAGCGTGGCGTGCTGCGAGCCCAGCACCGGCGAGTTGTAGTCCACCATCACCGTGAGGCGGTAGTCGGAGAGCGGCAAAGCCGCAATTTCCACGCCCCGCGCATTGTCCACGTAGCGGATGCTTTCGGGGATTTCGTAGTAGTTGCGCAGCGCGTTTTGCTCTTCCAGGCCCACGGTTTCCAGCGCTTTGATGAACTCCGCCGAAGAGCCGTCCATGATGGGCGGCTCGGGCCCGGAAAGCTGAATCAGCACGTTGTCGAGCTGCATGCCCACCAGCGCCGCCAGGGTGTGCTCCACGGTGTTGACGCGGGCGCCGTTCTGCTCAATGGTCGTGCCGCGGCTCAGGTCCACCACGTTGTCCACGTCGGCGTCCACGATGGGCTGGCCGGGCAAATCCACGCGCTGAAACTTGTAGCCGTGGCCCACCGGGGCCGGGCAAAACGTCATGGTGGCTTCCACGCCGGTGTGCAGTCCGACGCCGCGCACCGTCACGGGCGCCTGAATGGTGTGTTGCTTGTCGTTCATTCTTTAGCTGTTAGCCAATAGCTATTAGCTGGTAGCCTGCAGTATGCAAAGCCAGGCAGCGGGGCAGAACGGCGCTAATAGCTCACAGCTATTGGCTAACAGCTCAACCTGGCTGCAAAGCTAGGGCTTTTCCGTCGTGCTTTTTGCCTTCTCCAGCCGCTCCACGCGCTGTTCGAGCTCGGGCAGGCGGCGGAACACGATTTGGGCGCGTTGGTTCTGCTTGAAGTCGAAGGCCGTGGAACCCTGCAAAATCAAGCCTTCCTGCTTTACGTTTTTGCCCACGCCCGACTGCGCCGTGACGGTGGTTTTGTTGGCCAGCGTGACGTGCCCGGCCATGCCTACCTGCCCGGCCAGCACGCAGTAGTCGCCAATTTTGGCCGAACCCGCAATGCCCGTTTGCGAGGCAATGACGGTGTGCTTGCCGATTTCCACGTTGTGGGCCAGCTGCACCAGATTGTCAATCTTACTGCCCGTGCGAATGACGGTGGAGCCCAGCGTGGCGCAGTCCACGGTGGCGTTGGCGCCGATGCTCACGTGGTCCTCCAGCACCACGTTGCCAATCTGGGGGATGGCCTTGTAGGACCCATCGGGCTGCGGGGCGAAGCCGAAGCCGTCGGAACCCACCACGGCGCCGGCCTTCACAACGCAAAACTGGCCTATAACCGTGTCGGAGTAGATTTTGGCGCCGGCGTGGATGACGCTGCCGGCCCCAATCGTGACCCGGTCGCCGACGTAGGCGTGCGGGAAAATCAGCACGTTTTCACCGAGCTTGCAGTTCTCGCCGATGTAGGAAAACGCGCCCCGGTAATGGCCTGGGCCAATTTCCGAGTTCTCGCCCATAAAGGAGGGTTGCTCGACGCCTCGCTTGCCGGTGCGGGTGGCCTGGGCGTAAAATTCCAGCAGTTGGCTGAAGGCCGTGTAGGGATTTTCGACTCGGATGAGGGCCGGCTTGACGGCCTGCCGCAGCTCCTGGTCGCGGCCCACGATGACGGCTGAGGCGCCTGTTTCGTACAAAAACGATTCGTATTTATTGTTGGACAGGAAGGTGAGGGAACCGGCCTGGGCTTCTTCTATCTTGGCCAGGCTGGAGATGCGCTGGGCGGCGTCGCCTTCCAGGGTGCCGCCGAGGACTTCGGCAATTTGCTGAACGGTAAATTCCATAATGAGCAAAAATAGGCGGCGTTTTCTGTTTTTAATGAGGATGTGAGTTCTGCCTGAACGTCATGCTGAGCTTGCCGAAGCATCTCGCTCGCTTCGTTCTCGCGAATGCATTACCGTTGCACGCGAGACGCTTCGGCAAGCTCAGCATGACGTTCTGATTGTATTGACCAAGCACCAAGCTCTTACACAATTTCCTTGGGGTAGCAGATGTAAAATTTTTCGACCCGCTTGCTCAGGGCGCGGATGTTGGGCAAGTCGGAGGCTTCCATCACGTTCACTACATCGCCTTTCTTGGTGAGGATTTCGATGGGTTCCTGGCTTTCGGCGTTGTAGGCGCTGTTGCTCAGGCGGCCCGATATCATGAGCAGCTCGGCTTCGGCGGGAGGCAGCTTGAACTTCTCTTCAATCAATTCGCGAATGCCCAGGCGAAACTCTTCGTCGAACGGCTCGGGCGCCAGCACGATTTTGAGCAGGTTGCGGTGCAGGATGCTGCTGGCGAGGTAGCTGAGGACTTTGTCGGGGTGGCCGGCCCAGGCTTTGATGGCCGACCAGATGTCGTAGTCATCCAGCTCCACGAAGTGGTTGAGGATTTTTTCGTCCTTCTCAAATTCCTCCAGGCTCACGGCGCGGCCCAGGAAGTAGCCCAGGCAGCTGTTGGCGGGCACTTCCGCGCCTTGGCGGGCCAGGTCGCGGGCGCGCTGCACCACCCGAATGACCATTTGTTCGGCGCTGGTCACGGTTTTGTGCAGGTACACCTGCCAGTACATCAGCCGCCGGCTCACCAGAAAATTCTCCACCGAATACACGGCTTTTTCTTCCAGCACCAGCCGCTCGTCGTGCACGCGCAGCATTTTGATGAGGCGGTCGGCGCCGGGGCGCCCTTCTTCCACGCCGGTGTAGAAGGAGTCGCGGTTGAGGTAGTCGAGGCGGTCCATGTCGAGCTGGCTGCTCACCAGCTGATGGAAAAAGGGGCGCCCGTAGCTCCCGTCGAACATGGCAATGGCGAGGCTCAGCTTGCCGTGAAACTCGGCGTTGAGCCGCTGCATCAGGAAAAGCGACAGCTGCTCGTGGGGCACGTCCTGGAAGATGGCGGTTTCCAGGGCGTGGGAGAGGGGGCCGTGGCCCACGTCGTGCAACAGAATGGCGGCCAGCGCGGCTTCGCCCTCGGCCGCCGATATTTTCACGCCCTTGTCTTTGAGCGTGCGCAGGGCCAGCGACATCAAGTGCATGGCGCCCAGCGCGTGGTGAAAGCGCGTGTGCAGCGCGCCCGGGTACACAAACCCCGTGAGGCCAAGCTGCTGAATGCGCCGCAGCCGCTGGAAGTAGCGGTGCTCGATGAGGTCAAACAGCAGTTCGGTGGGAATGGTGACGAAGCCGTAAACGGGGTCGTTGAAGATTTTCTTTTTGTTCACGTTGGGTACTTGGGGTCTTCGGGACTCGGGGTCTTGGTGTTTTCCCTGGGGTTGAGGGGCTCGGGGGCGGCTTTCACTTTTTTGTAATACGCGGTAAGCATACGATGGAGCCGACCGATGTTTTCGAGCAGGCTTTCGGCCTGAGTGGCGTCGAGGAACCGCAGGCCCTGCGCGACCAGCACTTCGGACTCCAACTCGCTGGCGGAGCCCATGGCGATAACAATAAAGCGCAACAGTTCGGGCTTGGAATTGCGGCCGCAGCCTTCGGCGATGTTGTGCGGCACCGAGTTGGCGGCTCGTCGCATTTGGCTGGTCAGCCCAAATAATTCGTCGCGCGGGAAACTTCGCGTCAGCTGATACACTTGCAGCGTAAGCGCGTAGCCTTCCTGCCAGATTCTTAGCTTGCGAAAATCGAACATGGCAGCGCTTAATCGGCAACGCATAAAACGCAAAAGGCAACATTTGTGGCCCATGCGCGTCAATGACTGAGCGCGAAGCTACGGCTTGCCATTCGGTCGAGCTCAACAATTCGGTGCTGGCTTTGTCGTTTAGCTGCGGCATTACCTAATTCATTTGGGCCGTGGGTCCTGCGTTTACCTTGTAAACCAAGACCCGAAGTCCCCAAGTCCCCACTACACTATGCAACAAACCACCATTCTTTGGGCCGACGACGAAATCGACTTGCTCAAACCCCACTTGCTGTTTCTCAAGGAAAAAGGCTACGACGTGACGCCCGTGAACAGCGGCGCCGACGCCATCGAAGAAATTCAGGACAAGAGCTACGACCTGGTATTTCTGGACGAAAACATGCCCGGCCTCACCGGCCTGGAAACCCTCAGCGAAATCAAAGCCATTCGGCCCACGGTCCCCGTGGTGATGATTACGAAAAGCGAAGAAGAGCACATCATGGAGTCGGCCATTGGGGCCAAAATCGCCGACTACCTCATCAAGCCCGTCAACCCCAGCCAAATTTTGCTGTCGGTGAAGAAGGTGCTCGACAACAAGCGCCTCATCAGCGAAGCCACCAATTCCGGCTACCAGCGCGACTTCCGCCAGCTCGGCATGCAGCTTTCTGACCGTCTTTCGCCCGTGGAGTGGGCCGAGG